>CAYFXP010000190.1:0-44645 GCA_964346935.1 uncultured Syntrophobacterales bacterium | reverse complement strand
TCTCCCTTAATAGCGGGGATAAGAAACTTTTCCTTTTGTTCTTCAGAGCCAAACCGATAGATGGGCTGGGTACTCAAACCACTCTGAACCATGAGAGAAGCACCGATTCCTGCATTCACCTTACTGAGCTCCTCTGCCATGATACAATCCATAATCTTGTCTCCACCACCTCCACCTAATTCTACTGGATACCGCGGGAATAAAAAGCCAAGGGCAGCCATTTTTTTAAAGAGCTGTTTGGGAAAGACATTGGTCTCCTCCGCTTCATCTACCAGAGGGGCAATCTCCTTTTGGGCAAAGGTTCGAATAGCTTTCTGAAAAAGTACATGTTCTTCCGTCAGGTCAAAATCCATAAATGATTCCTCCCCAATGATCTTGTGTCTCTTTTTTACCGAGCCTCATGCCATCTCCGGGTGCATACTCAACTATCCGGATCTCTGCAATGATTTGTTCCCAATCCACCCCCGCTGCGCCAGCGTTTTCCGTAGTTGAATTTCCAGCAATACGTACCTGATCAGGACGATTTCCCCTTTTAGCCAAAAATTTTCCGATAGTCCGCCGATTTCTCCTTGAGCTCCGCCAATTGCTCCCGTTTAGCTGCCATCTCCTTCTCATTGAGGGATCTCACCACTTTGGCCGGAATCCCCATGGCCAGCGACTGATCGGGTATCTGAGTTCCGGGGGGAACGACGCTTCCGCTGGCGATGATGCAGTCCCTCCCCACCTCAGCCCCATCCAAGACGATGGCCCCTATCCCGACAAGGGCTCCCCTTCGGACGACGGCTCCGTGGAGAATAGCCCCGTGGCTGATGATCACGTCCTCCTCGATGAACACCCTGTGTCCCATGGGCGCTTCAACCAAGGCCTTATCCAAGATGGCTGAATTCGTTCCGATGACGATGGCCTCGGTATCCGCCCTCAGGACCGCCAGGGGCCAGACGCTGGCCCCGCTTCCCAGGGTTACATCCCCGATAATCCTGCTGGAGGGGTCGATGAACACTCCCTCTTCCACATGAGGGGATTTCCCCTTGAAGGGGATGAGGTTCGTCTTCTCATGCCCCTTTCCCATTACATTTCTCTCCTTTTTAGGGACGTTGCTCAAGAGGTTGAACCCGCGATGCAACGAGAGGTGAGCGGTTTCGGGACAAAGTTCGTTTGCTCAACGGGATTCATGCTCGCCTGGCCTCTGTCCTTCCTTCCCCCTCTTCTCCAACATCCATGTGCAGAGGACCGCGACAAAAGCCGATGAGATCAGGAGCGCGAGGAACAGGTTATAGCGGCCGACCTGAAGGTGGATGGTCTTGAAGAGGATAAAGACGCCGATGATACAGGCCAAAAGGACCCACTGGGTGAAAGATGTTCCCTTCATCTGAACTCCTCTAATCCGTTTTGCCCCTCAATTTCTCATAGACGATAAAACCCGCCAGCATGGCGATGCCCACTACGTTGTATCGCAATTGCGGCATCAAAATCATGAAGGAGATTGGTATCATGGCAATCCGCCAAAAAACATTCACGCTTCGGTACAGCCAGCCCTCCGTGGCGATGGTGAGGGAGAAAATCCCTATGAACGCCATAAGGATATATCGGAGAATATCCAAGGGTGTCCCCACGAGTACCAGCCCGGGGACATAGACGAAGACAATGGGTATGATGTACTTGGCGAAGCCCAGCCTGAAGGAGGAAAACCCCGTTTGCATAGGGTTTGAACGGGCAATTCCCGCCCCGGCAAAGGCGGCCAAGGCCACGGGAGGGGTGATGGCTGAAACCAACCCATAGTAGAAGGCGAAGAGATGGGCGGCCATGGGCTCAACCCCCATCTCCACTAGGGATGGGACGACTAAGGCGGCCACGGTGATGTATACTGCCGTCGTCGTCAGTCCCATTCCCAGAATGAGGGCGGCGATCATGGTGAGTACCAGGGCGACCCAGAGCCTCCCCGCCGCAATATCGATAATCAGGTTGGTGAACTTGAGGCCTAAGCCGGAAACGAAGACGCACCCGATGATGATGCCCGCGCAGGCACAGGCCACGGAGACGGGAATGGACTTGGTTGCCCCGTCCTCCAGGGCGCTTAGGATTCCAACGGGCGACATCCGGGTTTCGGGCCTCAAGAAGCTCAGACCCAACACGGAGAGGATGGCGAGAAAGGCCGCGTACATGGGGGTTTTCCCCCAAATGAGAACGCCGATGATCACCAGAATGGAGATCAACAGAGGCCATCCCCACTTCATCTCCTGCCAGAAATTCGGCAGGTCCGCTTTCGGGAGCGCACTCAAGCCCGTCTTTATGGCTTCGAAATGGACCATGACGAAGATGGAGAAGAAGTAGAGGGTTGCCGGTACCATAGCCGCCACGCAAACCTTGAGGTACGGGACGGCCAGGAATTCGGCGATGATGAAGGCCGCCGCCCCCATGACCGGTGGCATGATCTGACCTCCGCTGGAGGCGCAGGCCTCCACAGCGCCGGCAAAATGGGGTCGGTATCCCACCTTCTTCATCAGGGGAATGGTGAAAGAGCCCGTGGTGACCACGTTGGCCACGGCGCTGCCCGAGACCGTGGCCATCAGGGCGCTGGAGACGATGGATGCCTTTGCCGGCCCCCCCAACCGGTGGCCTGTAACGGCAAGGGCCAGGTTGATGAAGAACCTTCCGGCTCCCGAACGAATCAGGATTGAACCGAAGAGGATGAAAAGGAAGATGTAGGTGGCCATGACCATGATGGGAATTCCGTAGATGCCGTTCTCCCGCATGAAGATGTAGTCGACGATGGTGAACCAGGAATTGGGGGGCCCGTAGAGGATACCGAAGAAGTGATCCGAGAATCTCGTTTGTATGAGAAAAAAGGAGGCGATGATGACCATGGCCCAGCCCACAACCCGACGGGTGGCCTCAAGGAGTAAGATGATCAATATGGTTCCAGCCCAGATGTCCCAGTTCGTAAGGTCTCCCCGGCGCCAGATGAACTGCTCGATGTCGTAAAGGGTGTAGACCTCAATGGCAACGATCAAGAGGATGAGAAGCATATCCACGTAAAAGGTCCACCGGATGGGGTCCCTCCAGGACTTCCTCCCTAGCGGGCGGAAGAAGAAGGCCAAAATCATGATGAGAGCCAGGTGGGTCGACCTGAAGGAATGGGCCTCCACGGGTCCCGCATATCCCGTAAACAGGTGATAAAGGGACAACGCGATCCCCGTCCCCGCGATGATGATGGCGATGATGAGATGAGGGCTCAGTCCCTCCTGTCGAAGAAACCACTCCAGTGCTGTCTCATCCCTTACCTCCTTATACGTCACTTCCCCTCTTTCCGCCATAAACCCTGCTTTCCCCCTTTACAGAAGGAGGAGGGGGAAATTCATGATCTCCCCCTCCGTCCAATCCGATAGGGTATCCTCGGTTTACTTTACCTTTACCCCATGTTCGTCGTAGTAACGCTTGGCTCCGGGGTGAACGGGAATCTTACACCCCCTGAGACCATTTTCCAGGCTCACATTGGCGATGGCCTTCTTCTTGATCTTGGCCAACTCAGGCAGGTTCTCGAAGATGGCCTTGGTGATCCGGTAGACCATCTCGTCGGAGAGATCGGCCGAACAGATGAGGGAGGTTACCGTGCCAATGGTGAGGATATCCTTCGTCACCCCCTCGTACGCCCCCTTCGGAATCACCGTCGTCATGTAACCGGGATACTTCTTCAGGAGTTTCTTCATGTGCTTCTTGTCGACGGGAAGCAACCTGATGCCTGGCCTGAAGTTGAGGTCGATAATGGTCGCCTGAGGGCAGGATGTCAAGAACATAGCCGCGTCCAGGTGTCCGTCCTTCATGAGGGCTGCGGCATCCGAATAGCCCACGTAATTAACAACCCCACCCTTCTTCTTGATGCTGTCATAGGTGATGCCGTATATTTCCAGCACTGACTTGCCCGCCACTTCGCCGGAAAATCCTACCTTTCCGGGGACGATTCGTTTATCGGCCAGGTCGGCATAAGAAAAGATTTTGCTACTTTGAGGCACGGCCGTCTGAAAAACGCCCGGATAGAGGGAGGCCAGGTAACGGACCTTAGTCAGCTTCTTCTTGAAGGGAGAACGACCATTGTACGCATCGAAGGACGTGTGTGAATAGCTCCATCCCAGATCGGCATCTCCCCTCTGGACGACTTTGCAGTTTCCCACGCCACCTCCCGGGCCATTGGATGTCGAGATGCCCTTGATGTTGGCCTCGACCAGGCGCATTATCCCCGATCCCAGGGGATACCAGGAGCCCCCTTCAGGGCCTGAGACCATTTTGAGAAATTTCTTCTCCGGCTTCCACTCCGCCATCGCCCCCGTGGCTAGGCAGAGAGTGAAAGCACCGATTACCAATAAGATAACAATCTTTCTCATCTCTCCCTCCTTTTGATCGTGGAATTTGTAGTCTGTCCTGTTTCAAAGGTCTTTGGTTATCACCCCCTTTACCCTTGATCTCCCCAGGTCAGATGATCAGCCTCTGGGGGTCGATCCTCTCCCGTAAGAGGGCCAACTCCTCCTCCGTCGGAGGCTTCTCCTCCTCCGCCCTGTTCAAATCGATCTCAATCCCCATCTGGTCCTGAATCTGTTGAGGGCGAATACCTGGATAGGTGCTGGAGAGGTACATCTCCTTGGATTCGTTGTCGAAGCGCATCACCCCCATGTCCGTTATTACCATGGTTGGCCCCCCTTCTGGAAGACCAGCCTCCTTCCGCCCCCCGGGCCCCAATATCCATCCAGGAGTAGATAGGTAGTCCAAACTCTTCACGAACTTCCTCTTCTCCTGCTGCATGAAGATGATGGTTCTCCCCGCGTAGGAGGCGGCATCGCATGCCCCGCCACAGCCGGGAAAGCGGGCCTTAGGACGCCAGTAATCCCCGATGCAGGTGGTATTGAGGTTCCCGTACCGATCGATCTGTGCCGCCCCGAAGATGCCAACTACCTGAGGCCCCGTAAACGGGTTTTGCAGAATACCGAAGGACTCGGCCAGGCCCGCGTTGATGCTCGTTCCGACCATTACCCTGGGGTCGCCCACGGAGAAGGGGAGCTCCAAGAGCTGGGAATCGACTCCCCCCGTCTCGAAGAAGATGATGCTGTAAGGGGCGCTGATATGTTTGGCAGCCATAGCGGCAATCATGGACATCCCCGTTCCGCAAAAGACGATATCCCCGTCTCGAATTTCCCTGGCCGCTGCCAGGATCATCATCTCCCGCAGGGAATACTCAGGCACCGCTACCTCCTGTCCAACCCGGGCCGATAACCCAGTCTCGGGTCCGCCCTGATTTGGGATAGGTGATCCTTTCCGATTTTCTCGAGATATTCTTCGTGTGATCCAATCCCAAAAACGTACTCCTCAAGGTATTGTCGAAATGTCCCATCGTCGGGCGCCATCTCCTTGTAGAGGTTGAAGTGGAGCGGGTCGTAATCGTAATACCCGTAGCAGGCCGTAGGATGGGCGCCATAGGGAACGACGACGACGGCATCAACCATGAAAAAGGGAATCTGGTTCTGATCCGGGTTCTCCCGAATCACCTCAGTCTCAACGAGCTCCTCGCAGGAGACGATTAAGTACTTGGCGGCCTTGGCCTGTTCCACATCGGTATAGGTCAACCCCTTGATCCTGATGGTGCCTTGGCGATCGACCTGTTGGACATGGATGATGGTCACATCGGGATTGATGGCCGGGACGAGCACGATCTTTTCCTCCCTCCCATCGTGGGCGAAGGGATTATCCACCACGGCCACCTTCTTCGGGGGAATTCTGGCGTTCATTTTTCGAAATTCCTCATCGAAACCCCACTTCTTGACCACGTCGGTTTCGCGCAGGGATCGGATGGGCATGAAGGGAAGCCCCATGGCCCCGCCTAAAAACCTCAGGGTCATCTGAAAATTGGTGTAATCCTCGAAGCGAATCTTACCGCCCTCGATGGCCTTTTTGAACCGTATACCACCTCCCGGGGAGAACCGAGCAGTGCCCCCGTAGCTCAGCTCAATGGCATCGGTGCACCCCGCGCCGATAAGGAGATCGAAGGCCTGGCCGTGGGAGTGGACATAAATGTGAAGGCCTTTTTTCCCCTGCCGTATGATCTCGTAGGCCAGGGCCATGGGGTTCCTCGTAATGGTGAACCCACCGATGGAGACGTGATCCCCATCGTGAACGAAGCGACGGATCGCCTCCGAAAGGTCCATGACCTTATCTTCGACATTCATAACAGCACGGCAGTCCTTGGGGGCGATATTGCATCACATAAGGGGGAGGTTTGTCAAGGTTTTTGAGGGAAACTATGACCATGGTGCGGTATCCCTTCATGGTTGGCCATTGTCCATCTCAATGCTCGGAACATCCGAGGGCCTGGTATCCCTTGAAAAAGCGTAAAAGACTGTTGCTATGCCCATTCCCAAAAGGCATGATAAAAAGGCCATATGGTAAGCTCGTGGCGGATAGATTCCTCCAACCCTTGGGAATATCTCGATGACCTTGCCCATCCCCTGCATGAAAATCGCCGCACCCATCATGGTGAAGAAGTTGATGGCCGTCATAGCAGTGGCGGCCATCCGAGTATCGAAGAGCTCCTTGATGTGGGAAAAGGCCACCATTCCAAAGCCCATGGAAAAGCCCAGCGAAAAGAAAAGCCCATAGTAAAATACTTCCCCGGCAATGCGGGTCGAGCCGGTGAGAAAGAGGATTCCTACGGCATAGGCGAACATCCCTAAGATCACGACCTTTTTCCTCGAACGGAGCACCCTGTCGGAGAGCCTGCCCCCTATAGGGGCCCCGATGATACCACCCAAGGACATCATCAACAAGATATTTCCCGTCTTAATGGGGGAGTAACCCAAGACCTCCATCAGGTAAGGACCTGCCCATAACCCCTGTATGGCAACGAACGTCCCGTACCGGAAGAAGCCGGCCGTTGCTATCTGCCAGAAGGCGAGGCTTCTGAAGATCATCCTCAGGGAGAGGATTATGGGGATATGGTCTGTTTGCTCCGATGCGGTTCCTGCAACCCGGCCCTCTTTTGGGCTTTCAGGGCGATCCCTTACTACCTTGAAAACCATGGTGCATAGTAGGATCGTGGCTATTCCGATGATGACGAAGGAGATCCTCCATCCAAAGAGGGAGGCCATACATGCCAGAGGGGAGGCGCCCAGAATGTTTCCCAGTGTCCCCACCGAATAGGTCAAACCGATCATAGTGGCGAACTCATCCGGCGTGAACCAAGCGGTGAGGGCCTTGAATGTACCCATCAGCACGCACGCCATACCCATTCCCATCAAAAGCCGGGCAGCAAAAGCCAAGGCGAAGCTTTCGGAAATGGCGAAGAGAAACGCCCCTAAGGCAGTCAGCAACGGGAGCGTGGCAATTATGATACGGGGACCAACCCGGTCGAGAGCCGTTCCCATGGGCACCTGAACAACAGCGAAGGAATAGAAGAATGCCCCTCCCAATAGTCCCAGGGCCTCGGCGCTCAACCCCAAGTCTTGGACCAACTCCCGGGCAATGACGGCGGTGGAAACCCGGTAAAACATGGAAACGATGTACATCGACGATAGTATCCCGAAGATAGCCCACCGTTTCCCTTTTCGGGATATGGCTCTCGTCCTCATCGTGGTTGGGTCACTTTTTTTCAATGGCGGTAGCGATTTTACGTTGTGAGCGGAGATAGATCAAGGTCTAAAGGAGCAATTTCTTTAGGAGAGAATTGAGAAGTGATAAAATATGGTATCAGACATTAGAAATACGAGTAGACCTACTCATACATAGGGTGACATTCACCCGTGAGCTTCATAGAAACAAGTGGGGCAAGATAGGTGCTTGGCCATACGGTGATCGATTGACTGGGCATCCCGGTTGGGAAGCTCTCTAACGCGATCTTGTTCTTCCCTTTCCAGATCATCCCAGCGTTTTAGCTCGGCCTGACAGCGAGGGCACATGGGCTTCTCCTTTCATCGTTTGTACATTCGCGTTGCTACTCTTCTATTTTATCGAAGGAAAACCGAATAAGCAATGATTCGACCTCGGGTTTAGGCTTGACAAAGGTGTCGAGAATGAGGGAGATAGAAGGAGGTGATCTTTTTTCTGGATAATAGCTTTTGACACGGATGATCCGCCTGAGGCGGAGGAAATTTAAGGCGCGGGGCAATTCGAATGTCCAAAAAAACACGCTCTATGGTTCTGGAAGCCCCGGGGAAGATGTCCATGTGGGAGTTCGACCTTCCCCATATAGGACCCGAGGACGGACTTCTCAAGGTCGAGATGGCCGGTGTTTGCGGATCGGATCCAGGCATGTATCGCGGAAAGGCGAGCAGGGGTCCTCGACCATATCCCATCATCATGGGCCACGAGATTGTCGGGCGTATCGAGGAGATCGGGGATGTCGCCGCCAAGAGACACGGGGTTAAGGTGGGCGATCGGGTGATCATCGAATACGCATTCGGCTGTGGTCAGTGTTACCCCTGCATCACGGGAAACTATGGCCAATGCGAGTCCTTCCTTACGTATGGGAACATGATCTCGTGCAAGGAGCCTCCCCACCTGTGGGGGGCTTATGGGGAGTATCTCTATATTGCCCCCAGGGCCATGGTTCATAAGGTGAGCGAGATGCTGCCGCCGGAGGCAGCGGTTCTGATTTGCGCCGTTCTGGGGAACGCCATCCGATGGTTGCGGACAATAGGTGGGGTTTCCATCGGCAACACTGTGGTCATTGAAGGTCCAGGGCAGCAGGGATTGGCAGGAGTCATCGTTGCCAGGGAATCCGGCGCACTGAACATCATCGTTACCGGGGTGACAAAGGACCGTAAGAGATTCGACCTGGCCAGGGAATTTGGGGCAACCCACTGTATCGATGTGGAAAAAGAGGAAGCAGTGGAGGCGGTGGGGGAAATCACGGCTGGGAAAATGGCCGATGTGGTCATGGATGTAACTGGTAACCCGGAGGGCGCCATCAAAGCCCTCGATATCGTTGGAAGGGGAGGGACCGTGATTCTTCCGGGATTGTATGGCATGGATAAGGAGATTCCCCTTGTGATGGATAAGATCGTGTTTAAGGAGGTCAGGGTTCAAGGGGCATACAGCCACAACATAAAGTCCGTGATTCCAGCCATTGCCCTGGCGGAATCGAGGAAATACCCCATCGAAAAGATGGTGACCCACCGATTACCCCTTGAAGAGGCTGAGATGGCAGTCCGTCTTGTAGGTGGGGAAATCGAGGGGGAGGAAGCCATCAAGGTAGTGATTCTCCCGTAAGGTATTAGTTCTCACAATCCCAGTGGTTCCCCAACGAGAAGTATCAGGATGTCGGACCGGGTGGGTTTCTTTACTATCTCCACGCCTATATTGCAGATTCTTTCCGGTGAATTGCAGTCTGAACAAACCCCTGTTTCAGCGCACGGTGTTTTGCGGCCAAGGCGCTTGGCGTTCATGGGCGCGGCCAGGTTCCAAACCCTCCTTCGGGCCTCATCCATATTTTTTGTAATCTTATTGATCCCGCATACGACGATGGTTTTCTTGGGGCCATAGAACATGGCCGCAACCCTGTTTCCGGTGGCATCTACGTTGTATAGCTGGCCTTCCTCCGTGATAGCGTTGGTGCCGCTGAGGAAGTAATCGCATGAGAAGATCTTTCGGCGCAGTTCATCTGCCTCTTCAGGAGTAATACCCTTGGCAAGGGGGTTTATCAGGTTCACCGCACGGCCTTTTATTCCCTGGAAGAAGCCGATTTGAGTCAACGTCATCGAACCACCGATGCCCACGCTTGCGCCATCTGGGATCATATCCAGGATGGCCTTTACCGCCGATTGAGCATCCGGCACGAAGAGGGATTCAAAACCGTTCTTCTCCAATGCCTTCCTGGTCCGTTCAACCTGCTTGGCCTGGAAAAACTGATAAGCTAATCCCACTGGATCTTCCCTTGCCTCTTTCATTCCGTGCCTCCTTTCTTTACTTTTATTGAGATCTCCGGAAAAGTCGCTCCTCGCCGCTCAAGCATATTTTTTCGAATATTCCATCGTTTATGCTACCCTCAACTCAGAACTGGGTTTGCAGCCGCTCCGATTGCCTGATAGCGGTTGCCGTAAAAAATATAATTCGCGCTCAGAGCTCCTTTTCCGAATTCCTAGGTATCTGAATTTCGCTCGGGGAAAACGGTTTTCTCCAAGAGTTCGGGTAACTGAAGTTTTCACTCATGGACCTATCGAACGGGAATTCGGGATTCACACGGAACTCCGGTCTGGCAGAGCCCGCAAGCATGAATGTCGATTTCAAAGGTTTTCTTTATGTAGGGGGTCATCTTGTCGAAGACGAACGCCCTGCACGCATCTTTATCATGTCCCATTTCCGTGATAGCTCCCACGGGGCAGCGACCGACGCATTTCATACACGTTCCCTTCCGATGAAAGAGGCAATAATCCCCTCTGCCTCTATAGGGAAGTGGTGTCGGCTTCAACGGGAGATCTGTGATGACGCTGCCGCAGCGCATTGCCTTTCCCCTAGGGGTTATGAGCCCGTCGGAGAGGCCAAAGGTTCCAAGCCCGGCGGCGTAGGCTGCATGGCGTTCCGACCAGTTGGATGTATGCCCGACCCGGCTATCCCTCAGCGTTGAAAAGAACTTACTTTGAAAAGGCGCGAGAGCCAGATACCCCTCCGCCTCGAGCGTGGAGACCATGTATCTCCTGAGGCGTTCGTTGCACTCTTCCCCGTAGAGCCGGGTATGGGCCCACCGCCGGGATGTGGCTTTCTTCTTCCGCCGGTTTTCCTTTCTCGTTGGCTCCGTAATGGGGAGTACCCATGCAATCACCCTCAGATCCCTGGCCCGAAGGTCTGCAGGGAATTCCCTCCCTAACGCTAGCTTCATCCATTCCAGGGGAGTACAGTGAAATTTCCCGATGACCTGTTTGTACCTCCTGAAGAGGGGGTCGTCCCCTCGCGCAAAACCTACCAGGGGTTCGTCGTAGATTACACCCCCATCCAAGGCCAATCTATTGATCTCCCTTGCCGCGATAAAACCCTTAATCCTCTCCCTCACCCACTTTTCGGGATGACCATCTATGCCCATCATGTTTTTTGCAGACATTTCTTCTTCCTTTCGAAGCCCCTTTCTTTTATCAGGGGAGATTTCTAGAAGTTTACCCAATAGTGGATCATTTCTCCATGGGAGCTTTGGGGAAAATTCTTTTCGGTGATTGAAATGGGTTTTCGGCAGGAGCCCCTTGAAAGCTGGCCCCTGAAACGGGCTATTGTTGTCATTGGCAAAGTTTCCGGAGTCTAAGGAGTACACCAGCGTTCATGAGCGACTCGCAGGAGCAATGGGGAAGCGAAACGGCAGCAAATCCATCTGTCTGAGCCCGAAGGGCGAGTTTTGGGTTTGCAGTGAACCGAACTTTAGAATGGTCCAAAATTATTTTCAGTGAGTGTAGGGGAATTCGGGCAACAGACCAGAAAGCACTGAAGCGAAGGGACGGTGGTATTCTCCTGCAAAGGTCGAAAAAAAATATTATCAAAGGATTACGGAAACACATGGTCTGAAAGTCCGGAAATTTCGCTTACAATTAAGGATGAAATAAGAATGAAATGATGGTATAAGAATTGGCATACAACTCGTCAATGACCAAGAAGGCAGAGGGTCGGTGCGATACTACGTAAGGAGGATATACCATGATTTGGTTTCTCTACGGTCTAGCCCTGTTCTGGATTGCGGTGGGCACTTTATTTATCCTTTACACTGAGGAGAGCCGCCGTGTGCTCGGGAATTTCATGGGGAAGATGAAGCCGAGGTTCCTGGCATTCATTCCCATGGTCGTTGGAGTCCTCTTAATCATCTCAGCTAAGGCAAGTGCCGCCTTCTGGTTTATCCTCATTCTGGGCCTTCTGGCCATCGGAAAGGGCATCTACCTCCTGTTGGCCCCCCACGCTCAAACAGAGGCATTGCTCAACTGGTGGCTCAATTCGGCTCAGGATCGGACGTATCGACTCTGGGGGCTCATCATAGTCGTCCTGGGGATGGCCATCTTATCTTGGGTGTAACGAGGCGGGGTGGTATCCTCGGGGAGACGCGAAAATGAACTCCATGCGCGAAGCTATCCGGTGCTGCGGTGTTGCAGTGCTGCAGTCCTCCGGCTGTTGAGCAGGTTCCTTTCCTGGTACTGTTTAGTCTGGTACATGAAGGCCTCAATGCGGGTGAGGGTGTTGGTCTGTTCTTGGCCATCATAGGCCATGTTGAGGACGGGAAAGTTGTTGCTCTCCTCCCGATATCGTTTCAGGATGGCGCTCACTATTGTACCCGGCATGCACGTGAAGGGCATGACGTTGATTATTCCGCTACACCCCGAATCGGCGAAATCGACGGTGCGACCCACGCTCAAGACCGCCTCCCCCTCGAAGGAATCGTGCAGATAGGGCCTTGCCTGTCGCAGGATCGATTTTACCGTCGGCTCATGCAGGTTTCTGAGGTGTCCCTTGAAGACCTTTGTCAGGCGATGTTCGTCCTTTCTCTGGTAGTAGTCGGTGAGGAAGATCCTCAAGAGGGTGGAGAAGCTCTTGTGCCTCAGGCTGTGCCTCTTGCCCATGGCGTTAATATACAGGATCCATTCCGAGACAGGTGAAAGCCATGCTTCCCCGCCGAACTGTTCGATCTTTCGGATCACGTCCTCATTGGAGAATCGGTTGGAGCGCACGTAAATCTCCCCGACGATTCCGATCAGAGGCTTTGCGCCTGGGGCCTCCACCGCAATTCCATTAAGCCTATTCCGGGCTTCCGCTAATGCCTGTTCCAAATCATCCTCATTCTTGATGGCCTCGCAGACCAAATCGAGGCACTCTCGGTATACCCTATCTGTTTCATCCTCATTCCTTTCGTATGGCCTGGTCTCAAGGAGCTTTTTTATGAGCAGATCCACGGCGACAATCGCCTGCCACCCCAATCGGGTGAACCTGGACCCCATCACTCCCAAATCGGTGTAGAGGGTCTCGTCCTGATTTGGCGAATAGATGGGAACGTCCTCAAATCCGAGTTCATCGAGGACGATGCGCTGGAAGCGGTTGTACTGTCCAAACCTACAGGGGCCATTTCCCGAGGGCATAAATAGCGCCGCTCTATCCCGGTCGAACTGAGGGTTGCTCACGAGCTTCACCATATCCCCAGTGGTGAGCGTGCAGGGATAGCACTCCTTGCCGGAGGTCATCTTCCTCCCCCAGAAAAGGGTCTCCTCGTCGGATTCGGGAAATACATCAGCCGAGATTCCACAGGCCTCAAACGCAGCCGCCACGGCGTAGGAGTGATCGCACATGTACGGGATGTAGATCTTACTGGTGGTATCGGTCTTTAACGGTCTCCTGACTTTTTCCTTTGCCGGTTCCCTGGCGTGTTTCAGGCTATCCAGGAAGGCCTCACACCGGGTGATCACCCCGGCATCGGCGCTATGTTCATCGATCTCCAATTGCAAAAAGGGTTTCCCCCTCAGCGTATCCCTGAAGAAGTGAAGGATGAAGGAGTCCGCCCCACAGCCGAAGTTGCTGATGAAAACCCCAGAGAGGTTTGGATTCTCCCTGATGAGATGGGCAGCGCTCAAGATCTTCTGCCCATAGCGCCAGTACATCTCCTTTATCCCTTCTTTGCGAGAGGCCAAATCCAGGGACAGGTAGTCCATGGGCAGCGCCAGTACGCCCATCTCCCTGAGCTTCTTGGGAACCTCGAGGTTGACTCCGGAATCACAGCTGTTATACGGTCGCCCCACGATAACCATTATCTTCTCCCCCGGTTTCAACCCCTCCACAATTTCCCGTCCCCTCTTGATCAGCGCCCCGTAGAACTTCTTCTGATTTGCCTTAGCCTTTTCGAAGGCCTTCCTCACCTTGGAGGCGCTGCGTTTCAACTGCCTTCCAAACCGAACCAATTCCCTTTCCACCTGGTCTCTCCCCCACCCGAAATGGATGATGGGCTGAAGGACCTTCGCTCCATACCCGTTGAAGTCGATGGAGGATTTCGCCGCATAGGGAAAGGATTGGATGTAGGGACAGGTCTGGGTAAGCTCGATTTCGGGGTCGGGAGATTCGATGTTGATGACACTGGGGATGAAGATATCCTTGATCCCCTTCTTCAGGAGGTTGAGCACATGGCCATGTGCCGCCTTGATGGGAAAGCAGGTCTCGGCCACAATGGTTTCAACCCCTTCTCGAATGAGCTCTTTATTGGTGGGGTCTGAAAGCACGATTCGATAGCCCAACTCCGTCAAAAATGCCTTCCAGAAGGGGAAGAGCTCGTGGAAGTGCAGAATCCTGGGAATGCCGATTACCGGAGCATCCTCGGGGAGGTCCTCCTCCCCCTCATAGGGGGCGAACAGCAGCTCTTCCCTCTCGGCGAAGATATCGGGCACGTTCTCTCCCCGGCTCCTCTTGATGACATCGTACTTCTCGCACCTGCTCCCGTAAAAGAGGGGCTTCTCCCCCTCGACGCTCACCCTCCGGATGAGGCACATATTGGAGCAGCCCTTGCATTCGAAGGTGGTGAGTTCATATTTCCTTTCGCTGAGGTCAAATCCTTTAAACGTGCTCTCCTCCCAGGTCCTCTCCTCCTTTGCCAGGATGGCCACCCCGATGGCCCCGGTAACATCGTGGTTCTCGGGAACGACGATATCCTTTCCGAGCCACCGCTCGAAGGCGGCTACGACCCCCCTGTTGAAGGCTGTACAACCTTGGAAGAAGATGTGATCCCCTACGCGTTTTTCACCTACCACGCGGTTGAGGTAATTCTGGACGATGGAGTAACTCAGTCCAGCCACGAGGTCGTCGGTCTTGGCACCTCGTTGCTGATGGTGAACCAGATCCGACTCGATGAAGACCGTACACCTCTCCCCCATCCTGATGGGCTCAGGGGCATCGAGGGCGAGGTTCCCGAATTCCTCCTTGATGGAGATATCCAGCTTTTCCGCTTGCTCCTCCAGGAAGGAACCAGTTCCGGCAGCACATACCTTGTTCATCTCGAAGTCCACGACGACGCCGTTCTCGAGGCTAATGTATTTGGAATCCTGTCCACCGATTTCAAAAATGGTATCGACGTGGGGGTCAATGCGTGCCGCGGCCGTTGCCTGAGCCGTAATCTCGTTTCGGACGATGTCCGCCCCCACGAAATCAGCGGTGAGATACCTTCCGGATCCTGTGGTTCCACAACCCTTTATGTTGACCCGGTCTCCGATTTGCTCTCCGATCTCCTTGAGGCCTATCCTCACGGCCTCGATGGGCCTGCCCGCCGTCATGAGGTATCGCTTCGAGAGCACGTTTTCATTCTCATCGATGACTACGAGATTGGTACTGATGGAACCCACATCCAAGCCAAGGTATGCATCGATCCTTTTCCCTTGAAGGGGAGTGGGTGCTCCCTTTTCACCCGTCTTCAGGTAATTCTCTGATAGGGAGAGTTTTTCGAGGCTCGCCCTAGACTCCCGGTGATGGTTGAGGTAGTCTTCAAGCCGCTCGATGCCCATGAAGTGCCGATCAGAGGCCTGATCCTCCATGGTCATCAACACGGCCCCGATGGCCCCCATGGAGGCGTAGTATTTCGGGATGATCAATTCTCCCTCAGCTAAATCCAAGACCTCCTGGAAAGCCCTCCTCATCCCCAGATTAGCGGCCACACCTCCTTGAAACGAGACGGGCTTTATAAGCGTTCTCCCCTTTGCGATGTTGCTCTTGAAATTCCTGGCCAGGGCGAAACAGAGGCCGGCCACGATGTCATAGTCGGGCGTGGCAATCTGCTGCAAATGGATCATATCCGATTTTGCGAAGACGCTGCACCTACCCGCAATACGGGGAGGATTCTCCGACCTCAAGGCCAGCTGCCCAAATTCCTCGATAGTGAGCCCCAGCCGGCTGGCCTGTTGATCCAGAAAGGAGCCCGTTCCCGCTGCACAGAGGGTGTTCATGGCAAAATCGTTGATCTTGAAATGCCCGTCCCCTCCCTCGTAGTCGACGAGAATAAGTTTGGAGTCCTCGCCTCCCACGTCGATTATCGTTCGTACTTCGGGATAGAGGGAGGAGACCGCTTTAGCCTGTGCCATGATTTCGTTGATGAACATCCCGCCCAGGAGTTCAGCCAGCAGTTTTCCCCCCGTTCCCGTCAGGGAAATCGCTTGAAACCGCTCCATAGGAATGCGATCCACTATTTCCTCTAGGATTGTCTTGACAGCCCTCAGCGGACGTCCCCTAGTCCGCGTGTAGTGCTCCTCAACGACCAGTCGATTGCTGTCCAAGATAACCGTGTTGGCACTCACCGATCCGACGTCGATGCCTAAATAGAACCCGTCCATGTGTTTGTTCCTCGTAAGTTCCTTATCTCATTAGGGATCTACCCACAAATGGAAATAACGAGCAGATATAATGCATGATTATATAAGAATTCAAATTTTCTTTTCAAGAAATTAATGACCCGGAGTTGCTTGATTTTTATTGGCAGGATTTCTGTAACCTATTGGTCATAGACGATCCCAGGGACCTTCCCTGGAATATTGGAATGATGCAATACTGGAATGATGGGCTGAGGGGGGAGAAAAAAAGGTCAATGCCTTTCGATTTTTCTAGCCAGTACTCCACTTTTCCACTATTCCATCACTCCATGTGGATGGCCCCCACTTTTCCAGCAGATTTCGCTCAGGGGCAACGGGTTCACTCGGTCCTCAAGCTCAGCAAACACGAGGATCATTGAGTTTGCTTTTTATGAGGGCCTGTGCTAATTTTTTGGACACTACCATAAGACAATTCTTACAGTTTTCCATAGGGTTTGCCGGATGGAAAAGGGGAAGGAAACGCAAAAGGTTAGAGCCCGGGTCATTGTAAGGGGGAGAGTACATGGCGTTTTCTTTCGCTATAGTACGCAGGAGATGGCCAAGCAGCTCGGCGTCTTCGGGTGGGTAAAGAATAGGTGGGATGGAGCGGTGGAGGCGGTCTTCGAAGGGGACCAAGATAGGGTTAAGGAGATGATCGAATGGTGTCGTAAGGGGCCCCCAGGTGCTTACGTCCAAAGGGTCGATACCGATTGGGGGGAGTATCTCGGGGAGTTCGACCGGTTCTCCATCACCTACTGATCCATGCCGCCACGGGAGACCCATGAGCTTAGATTTTTTTCACTCCAGGGTCTCCTTTCCCTTTTCGTCGAGATAATGGGGGAAGCTGGAATTCCCTCCCTGACGAGGGAGATGCGGGTTTTCGTTACCGATGGACATTGGAGAAAGACGTTAGCGGTCGTTCGTTCGCTCGGGAGGAAAGGGATCCGGGTGACCGTTGGCGAAAGCACGGCTATCGCAACGTCCTTTTTCTCCAGATACTGCTCACGACGGGTCATATATCCCTCTCCCATCAGGAATCCCGATGGGTTTCTTACTTATTTGCGCCGGGAGCTTGCGAGGGGTTACTGTGCAATCTTTCCAATGGAGGAGGTCACCCTGCTGCTGCTGGCACGGCATCGGGACCTCTTTGATGGCCTCGCGTTCCTGCCCGTTGCACCCTATGAAAAGATCCAGTTCGTCCGGGATAAGGAAAAGCTGCTGAAATTCGCCATGAAAAAGGGAATTCCCTGTCCAAGGACCTTCTTCTTCAGAACTCCCGAAGAGGTTAAGGCCAGCCGATTTAGGTTTCCGGCCGTCGTTAAGCCACGAATAGGGTCCGGGGCCTTTGGAGTTCGTTACGTCAACGAAGGGCAAGACCTTTTAGCAGCCTACCTGGCAGCTCACCAAAAGTATCCCCTTCCCCTGGTTCAGGAGCGTATTCCCCGGGAGGGGGATTCCTTCGGAATATCGGCCCTTTTCGATGAGGATTCAAAGGTGAAGGCGGCCTTCGTCCATCGTAGATTGAGGGAATATCCCATCAGTGGTGGCCCTAGTACTCTACGGGAGTCGGTTTTACACCCCGAGCTCTTGGAGCTGGGGCTATCGCTACTCAGGGCCCTGGATTGGTTCGGTGTGGCCATGGTGGAGTTCAAAATGGATCCAAGGGATAATACCCCGAAGCTGATGGAGGTGAATCCCAGGTTCTGGGGATCCCTGCAATTAGCTATTTCCTCCGGGGTGGATTTCCCTTATCTCATATACCGAATGGCGAAAGGGGAACGTTTCGAGCCGGTCCTTAACTATGAGGTTGGTCTACGTTGCCGCTGGCTGCTTCCCGGGGATCTCTTCCACTTCTTCCGAAGCCCAAACCGATTTCACCTCTCCCCCCCTTTTTTCGATTTCTTCAACCAGAATACCTGCTATGATATAATCTCCCGGCAGGATCCTGGTCCCGTGCTTGGCAGGGTTTTAACCCTTTTGACCCTTCTCTACGACAGGGATATGAGGAGATTCTTAGCGCCTCGATGAAGGATGTTCTCAATGCCATAACGGTCGACGTGGAGGATTGGTTTCATATCTGTGATATCGAAAACATCGTCCCTCCATCCCAGTGGGATCGCTGCGAGAGTAGGGTGGAGAAAAACGTCACCAGAATTCTTGAGATCCTCTCCACGAATCGGGTCTTCGGTACCTTTTTCGTCCTGGGATACGTCGCCCAACGGCTCCCGGATGTAATCAAGATGATCGCGGATGAAGGGCATGAGATCGCCTCCCATGGGTTTGGCCACATACAGGTCTATAAGATGACTCCGGATAAGTTCGAGAGGGATCTTACCCGGTCAAGGAGTGTCATTCAAGAGGTAATCGGCGGCCAGGTTTTTGGGTACCGGGCTCCTGAATGGTCCATCAGAAAGGGGCCGAGGAATTCCCTTTGGGCCTTGCCGATCTTGGCCTCAAATGGATTCCGATACGACTCCAGCATCGCGCCTCTAAGGATCATCGGAATCCCCAACGCCCCCAGGAAACCCTATAGCATCTCGACGGACCATGGGAGGATTGAGGAATTTCCTCCCCTGGTTAAGAGTACCTGGGCGGGGAACGTACCCGTGGGGGGAGGATGGGGGTTAAGGGTTTTTCCATACGGAATGATCAGGGGGGCCATTGAGGAGTTGAATGGTCACGAGATACCTGCGGTGATTTTTCTCCACCCCTCCGAGTTCGATCCCGATCCGCCGAAAATTTCATTGCCTCTGGTAAAGCGCTTCGTCTGTCACGGAAAGATCAAGAGCACCGAGGAAAGGATGGAAAGGCTTCTGGGGGAGTTTTCCTTCGGTGCCATCAGGCAGATTTATGGGGATTCACCTTGAGCGAATTGTGCGTTCTCATACCGGCCTACAATGCAGAAAAGACCCTCAAGGGGGTAATTGAAGGGGTAAAACAAAGCCGTCTCGATATCATCGTTGTAGACGATGGCTCGACGGATTCAACGGCTCGAATCGGCAGGGAGATGGGGGTCACCCTATTGCGACACCCCACCAACAAAGGAAAGGGCCGTGCCCTTAGGACGGGCTTTGCCCATGTGATGGAGCACGGGTATGAAGCGGTCATCACTCTTGATGCTGATAGCCAACATCATCCCGCTGAGATCCCACGTTTTGTAGAGCTTGACCGGAACGAGAGCCCGGATATCATCATTGGATCCAGGGCCGCCCAGTTCGGCCAGATGCCCTGGCTGAGGCGGTTCTGGAATCGATTGGGGGCAAAGGCCGTTTCACGATTAACCCATACCCCGATAAGCGACAGTCAATCCGGTTATCGTCTCATCCGTACAGAGGTGTTACGGAACGTCGAGCTCACCACCTCAACTTACGAAACGGAGATGGAGTTGCTCATCAAGGCTTGCAAAAAAGGGTATCGTGTGGTAACTATGTCAACTAAAGGCCATGCCATTTCTGGTACCAGCACCAGTCATTTCAGACCAGTCATCGACACCTTTAAGATCTGCATGCTCTACCTACGGAGTCTGTTATGGCGGTAAATCTCGGCGGAAAAGGTGGAGCGAATGTCAAAGGTAAGCGTCTACACGAGGATGAAGCACTACTCCCTCGAGAAGTTCACCACCAGTGCCCTCTCCCTTCTGGCCAGTGCATCCGATGAGCAGCTGATCCGTCTGACACACCTGGCCGAGAGAATCCCGCGAAAGGATTCATATCGGAGGAAGATCCGTTGGATCAGGGAGCTCTTCAGGCGGAAGCACCCGGGGCTTCAGTTAGCCAAGCGAATATTGAGGGAGGCAAATTCGCATCACCGCAGGAAGATCATCACCAACTTCATCATCAATCAGCTCTTGGTGGGCACCAATAGGCGGAAGGAATTCGAGGCGAGCACGGGGGTCTATCCGCCCGATGCCCTTCTCATCAGTCCGACCATGCGGTGCAACCTCAGCTGCGATGGGTGCTATTCGGGGGACTATGAGTATGGGGAGGAGATGGAGTTGGAGATCATCGACAGGGTGATCGCCGAGGGCAAGGAGATGGGGATTCACCTCATTCTCTTTACGGGGGGGGAGCCCTTCCTGAGGGGTGACATATTCGAGCTTTTCGAGAGGCACGGGGATGTAAGTTTTCAGATCTATACCAATGCGACCCTGATTGACGAGAAGATGGTGGATCGGTTTATCGGGTTGGGCAATGTCATGCCGGCCATCAGCGTGGAGGGGCTTCAGGATCATACCGATTTGAGGAGGGGCGAGGGTCGTTTCGAGTGGAATGTGCGGGTGATGGATCTTTTGAGGGAGGCGGGTCTTTTTTTCGCGGTTTCCACGACTCAGACGTGTTTTAACACCGATATTCTGACGAGCGACGAGTTCATCGATTTTTTGGTGGAGAAGGGGTGTATTCTGATGTGGAATTTCTATTACGTTCCCATTGGGAGGAATCCGGATCTCAGGATGATGGCTACCCCTGGGCAGAGGAATTTGATGCGGGAGCGGTTGCGGTATTTTCGGGCAACCAAGCCCATGCTGTTTGTTGATTTTTGGAACGATGGTCATCTCACCCAGGGGTGTATTGCTGGGGGGAGGAAGTACTTGCACATCAACGCCCGGGGCGATGTGGAGCCCTGTGTTTTCTGTCATTTTGCATCGGATAATATTCGGGGGAAATCCCTTCTTGAGGTGCTTACATCTCCCCTTTTCAGGGAGATTCGGGCTCGGCAGCCCTTTTCCGAGAATCACATGAGGCCTTGTATGTTAATCGATCATCCTCGTCAGGGGAGGGATCTTGCCCTCAATTATGCCGGATACTTTACCCATCCCGGTGCGCGGGCCCTCTTTGCGGATTTGGCGCCCGATATCGATCGGTTTGCCGAGGAGTACGGGGCAATAGCCGATGCCGCGTGGCAGGAAGGGGATGCGGGGGAGGTGGAGGTAGGAGCAGGGGGTAAACATGCATGAAGGTCACCTTTCCGCACCTGGGAACGATGCACATATTCTGCAAGGCGATCGCGGAAACCGCGGGTATCGATTATGTCGTCCCACCCAAAACGAGCAAGAAGACCCTCACCCTAGGCGTTAAGAATTCCAACGAATGTATTTGCCTCCCTTTTAAGATTATCCTGGGAAATTTCATCGAGGCCCTGGAGCTGGGCGCGGACACCATCATAATGGTGGGAAGCGGTCCTCCTTGTAGGCTCGGCCTCTATGACCTGGTTCAAAAGGTCATCCTTGAGGACTTAGGCCTTCACTATAGATGGTTGACCATTCCCCCCACGCTGGACTGGCCGGCCCTGCTCAAGAATAGGGAAGAGACCATGGAGCTGAAGAAGGAGTTAAGCTTCAAGAACATCGCGACGTTCCCCTATGCCCTCTGGGTTGGCTGGAAAAAGATGATGGCCTGCGAAAAGCTGGAGAAGCTGGCCTTGAAGGTGCGGGCCAGAGAAGTCATTATAGGGCGAACGGAGAAGGCTTTGCAGAAAGTCCTCGCAGGTCTCGATAGGGCGAAAACGGGCAAGGCCATCGAAAGGGCCGTCATCGATGGGGAGAAAATCCTCGATTCCGTTGATCAAGACCGTGGTCGACAGCCCCTGAAGGTAGCCATCGTGGGTGAGCTCTATACGGTGATGGATCCCCAAATCAACAAGGGAGTCGAGCGAAAACTAGGGGAATTGGGGGTCGAGGTAAGCCGAACCTCGTGGTTTTCCTCGCACATTATGAGAAGCCTGGGCGTGGGGAGGAAGAATCGGCGGGAGCGGCTGAGCTACCATCAGGCTTCCCTTGAATATTTAGGCTACGATGTGGGGGCCGAATGCAACGTCTCCATAGGGGAAACCATCCTCAGGGCAAAGGACGGTTACGACGGGGTCGTCCACTTGATGCCCTTCGCGTGTATGCCGGAAACCACTGCATCGGGGATCCTCGATCGGGTGAGCAGGGATTTGGGCCTTCCCGTCCTTACCCTCATCTTGGACGAGCAGGAGAACGAGGGGCGGATTATCACGTTGCTTGAGGCCTTCGTGGATATGCTCAGGTGGAGGAGACGCCAAAATCCACCGTCTAATTTAGGTATTAAAACTGATGAACTCGTAAAATGTCAAAAATCCGACGGCAAAGTAAAAAGCGCCAAATGCAAGGCTTGCGAATCTTGAGGAATGAGGCGTACTTACCAGTACGCCGCAATGACGAAAGATGAGGCGTAACGCAGCAGGTGGACTTTTTACGAAGCCGTCAAAACTGAAATCAGCAGGTTATAGAAATATTCCTGATCACCAGCAAGGTATTAGATGCAAGGCGCCGAGGAGCGACGACTGAGGCGTATGGAGCAATACGCCGCAAGGAGGAGCGATCGAAGGCAACGCCGCAGATGATGCCTTGATGGTGGATCAGGGGAGGCAAGGATTTCATTGAGACGAGTAGGCATCCCTAAGGGACTCATGTACTATCGCTTCTTTCCCCTTTGGTCCGCCTTTTTCCGGGAAATGGGATGTGAAGTAGTTACCTCTGATCCGATGGGAAGGGGATTGCTCGGCAGACAAGCCATCGGTTATTTCGAGGATAGCTGTTTCCCCATGAAGTTGATGGTCGCCCATTGTCTTGACCTTGCGAAGGAGGTGGACTTCCTCTTCGTGCCGCGGCTAATCAGCATTCATCGCAAATACATCATGTGCCCAAAGTTCAGGGGGGTTCCTGATATCGTTAAATTAGCCACCGGGAACCAAGCTGAAGTCATTGATGATTCCCTCGATTATCGGTTGGGGAGTGATCCATGGAGCGGCTTCTCTAAGGCCATAGGCGAGCGGTTGGGGTTGAAACCAGGGCAGATCCGTGCTGCGTCCCGCGCGGCTCTTTCTGCCCAGCGGGAATTCGAGGGTGATTTGGCGAAGAGGGTGAACGGGTTGCCCATTAGGGATATCTTCACGTTGGAGATACCAACACCAGAGACGACCTCCTGGTCTGGAGATCTCAATATCGCCCTCATCGGTCATCCCTACAATATCTATGATGCGGATGTAAGTAAAGATGTCCTCGGGATGGTCAGGAAATTGGGCTGCCAGATCGCCATCGCCGACTCCTTGGACGGAGGTGAGGTCGATAGGAGGGTCTCAAATCTATCCAAGGAGATCTACTGGTCATCGGGGAGGGAAATTGTTGGGGCTGCGTTTATTTTCCTTAGGCGAAACGACATAGATGGCGTGGTCTTCTTAAGCTCCTTCAAATGCGGTATCGATGCCCTCCTGCAGGAGTATCTCAAGAGGGCTTTTAAGGCCCATGGAGAAAGTACCATTCCCTTCCTGACCTTATCGCTGGACGAGCATGCCACCGTCCAGGGCCTGGCCACCAGATTGGAGGCCTTTGTAGACATCTGTACGCAGAGAAGGACGAGAGCGTTGCAGTCTGAGGGGGAGACGTGTATTTAGGAATCGATGTGGGATCCATCACGACCAAGGTTGTCCTCACCGATGGGGAAGATCGCGTTATCGCCCATGCCTACCTCAGAAACGCGGGAAAGCCCATCGCCGCTATTCAGGAAGGAATACGGAGCATCACTCGTCAGGCGGGCAATCCCCTTTCCATAGAAGGGATTGGGACCACGGGAAGCGCTCGACACTTGGCGGCCTATCTGGTTGGGGCCGATGTCGTGAAGAATGAGATTACGGCCCACGCCTTGGCGGTCGTCGATTATGTACCCGATGCAAAGACCATCATTGAAATCGGGGGGCAGGACTCGAAGATCATCATCCTGAGGGAGGAGGTGGTAGTTGATTTCGCCATGAACACGGTCTGCGCAGCGGGAACGGGTTCCTTTCTGGACCAACAGGCCTCCCGGCTTGGGATTTCCATAGAGGACTTCGGGGATTGGGCCTTAAGGTCTCGGGATAGGGTCCGCATTGCGGGGCGGTGTACGGTCTTTGCCGAAACGGATATGATCCACAAGCAGCAACTGGGGTATCAAATAGAGGATATCATCGCCGGGTTATGCGATTCCCTGGTCAAGAACTACCTGAACAACGTTTCAAGGGGTAAGGAGATCTTGCCCCCTGTCGTCTTCCAAGGCGGGGTGGCCGCAAACAGGGGAATCAGACAGGCCTTGGAAAGGGAATTGGGGTTGGAAGTCATCGTCCCGCCTCACTTTGACCTGATGGGTGCTATCGGAGCCGCAAAGCTGGTGAGAAGGGTGAGGCCCTCCAAGACTTGCTTCAAGGGAGTAGAAGTCGCCGAATGGAATTTTTCGACCCGAAGCTTCGAATGCGATGGATGTGGAAATACCTGTGACGTGATGGAACTGATTGCCGAAGGGAAAGCCGTGGCCTGCTGGGGGGATACCTGTGGAAAGCATAGCGATGCCTTTGAGGGCGCCCAGGAGGAGGCTCGAGTCGCGATCCGGTCGGTACCCGACTGATTCTGCTTGGGGGCTTCCCATAGGCCGATGGTGGGTCGACAAACGGGGGGCCGCATGAGAATGTTGCTGATTAACCCACCCAACACCGGCATTCTGAAGGCCGTAGGCCTCCACTTTCCCCCGCTTGGGCTCCTCTCCCTGGCTGCCTATCTGGAGAGGGAGGGCCATCATCCAGAGGTGAAGGACCTGTGTATCCACAGAGGTTCGAAGGGGGATATCCGGTTTCGAGATTATGACGTGGTGGGCATTGGCACTGATACAACGCGCTTTTACAATGCCCTCAAGATCGCCAAGAGGGCTCGAAGGGCAGGGTGCACCGTTATCATGGGGGGCCCCCATCCCTGTTTTGTCGATGAGGAGGTGTTGAAGGCCGGCCGTGTGGATTTCGTTGTCCATGGGGAAGGGGAAGTCACCCTCCACGAGCTCCTCGTCGAATTGCAAAAGGAGAGGGGAGAGTTTTCCCGCATTAAGGGGGTCAGCTTTGCTCAGAATGGTCATATCGTGAGGACACCCCGGAGGGAGTTCATCCAAGACCTCGACGAGCTCCCCTTGCCCGCTCGACATCTCATCGACATGAACGATTACCGGCAGACCAAGTTCGGGGATCGGGATATTACGCCCGTGATCACCAGCCGAGGGTGTCCCAGCAACTGCTCCTTTTGTTCGTCCTCCACCTTCTTCGGCAGAAAGTGGAGGAGCCGCAGCGTGTCCTCGGTACTCCAGGAGATCGAGGAGCTTGTTCGGCGTTATCGCTTTAATGCCATCGCATTTGTGGATGATAATTTTACCCTCTCCCCCCAAAGGATTATGGAGCTATCGGAAGGAATCATCCAGAGAAATCTTGACATCTGGTGGTGGAATTTCTCCCGAGCCGATACCATCGTTAAGAACGAGCCAATGCTCAGGAAGATGCGGAAAGCGGGTGCCAAGACCATATACATAGGAGTTGAGACCCCCCATCGGCAAAGCCTGGAGGAGTTCGGGAAGAGGTCCGATATCGGGATGGCCGAACGAGCGGTAGAGATTTTGAAGCGGAATGGATTTGAGATCTTCGCCAGCTACATCTTGGGGGGACTCGGGGAAACGGCCGGGGCCGTTAACGAAACCATCCATTGGGCCAAGCGGCTCGATACCAACGTCGCGCAGTTCTCCATTCTAACGCCTTACCCGGGTACCGCCCTCTATGAGAAGGTGAAGGCCCGCTTGTTCCGCAGGCCGTGGACCTTCTATGATGCCCAGCACCTGGTGTTTAAGCACGATCATATCTCCTTCGTCCGTCTCCAGTGGTTGCTTCTGAAGGCCAATTTCCTCTATTATATGAGGTCCAAAAAGGGACGAACAGATGTCTTTCAACTGATCAAACGCCACAGGTTGGGGGTTGGAACCCTTCTCCGTTTTATCAAGGAGTACTTTATTGGGTGATTCCAGGCGGGAACAGAACGTCCGTCCCTTGAACAGATACATTTACCTCTTGGGGTTCTTTTTGGGCTCGATCCTCATTCCTCGTTCGGTACAGAAGTTCGTCGCCATTCCGGTGGGCGACATCTTCTATATGCTGATGAGGCGAAGCCGGCGGGCGGTGAAACGGAACCTTGAGGTAATCGGCCGAGGACGACTGAGCCCTCAAGAAATTTCCAGGTTGGCCCGCAAGACCTTTCGAAACTATGGGCAATATCTGTTGGACTACATGGTGATACATCAAATTACCCCCTCCAACAAGCGGAGGGTGATAGAGGGAGAACTCGGAGCGGAGTACATGGCCCAGGCACTCAGGAAGGGAAAAGGGGCTATCTGCATTACCCCGCACCTGGGGAATTGGGAGATGGGGGGCCTGTTGCTGGCCTTCAGGGGGGGAACCCTTAATGTACTGTCCTTGGATGAACCCGACCCCAGGACCAAGGCCTTCAGAGGGAGATTCAGGCATTCCAAGGGGATCAGGGAACTCTATATCAAGGGAGGAGGGGAGGATCCCTTTTCGACCATAGAGCTGGTCAAGGCCTTGAGGAATAACGAGATCGTCGCCATGTTGGGCGACCGGCAGGATTCCCCCAATACCATCGACGTGGATTTCTTCGGCCGAAGGACGCGGTTTCCCATGGGCGTTGCCATGCTGGCTATGATGGCCGGGTCACCGGTTCTTCCCGTCTTCGTGGTGATGGAGAAGGGTTGGAAATATCGGGGAAT
Organism: uncultured Syntrophobacterales bacterium; assembly: GCA_964346935.1. Classification (GTDB taxonomy): domain Bacteria; phylum Desulfobacterota; class BSN033; order WVXP01. The sequence goes on along the minus strand of CAYFXP010000190.1, from coordinate 17,749 downwards.
CATCGAGAAGCCGATCTACTTCGATGGGAGCGAAAGGGGTAAACGGGAGCGGGTTATTCGGGAGGGTATGCAGGAGATTACCCGAGTCTTCGAGGATTACATTCGCCGATACCCGGATCAATGGTATAACTTTTATTCTTATTGGGAATGACCGAACATGGGTGAGATGATAAGATGACCACGGTAACGGAAGAGCTCATCCTTCAGCTCAAGAGGCTCATCATCGAGCGGCTTAAACTGGAGGAGGTCACGCCCGAGGATATCGGGACCGACGATCCTCTTTTTGGTGAGGGGTTGGGTTTGGATTCCATCGATGCCCTGGAGCTAGTCCTGGGGCTGGAAAAGGAGTATGGGGTGATCATTCCCGATGCTGAAGTGGGGCAGAAGGTCTTTCAATCCGTGGGAACAATTGCCCAGTACGTTGTCGAAAACCGCGATAATGGCTGAAAAACGAGTAATTCGATGAAGCGAGGCGGGGAGAAAATCTGCTTCTGCTTTCCTGGGCAGCTCCAGGAACGTCCTCGCCTGCCCGCGTATCATTCCATTTACGGGGAGGGGTTAGCCAAGGAGATTTACGAGGAAACCCAGCGGGTCAGTGGGTTTGACGTCCTCAATTTCTCCATTCAGGAGCTGGAGTGGGAGCCATATTTCAACGTCAAGCTTCAGCTGGCGAGCTACCTCATCAGCCTCATCCATTATTATCGTCTACAGCGGGAGGGGATATTCCCCCATGTCATCGCTGAGCACAGCATGGGAATCTATGCGGCCTTGGTGGCCGCGGAAAGCATCGATTTTCAAGAAGGGCTCCTCCTCACGAGGGATATCGGCCTCCTCATAGAAGGACGGGCAAGGGAGATAGGGGGATCCATGTGCCTCGTCCTCGGCTTGGAGATGGATCAAATCGAGGGCATTCGGGATCGGCTGGATGGGTATCGAATCTCCATCGCCAACTACAACGGATCGAGAAATTTCGTCCTTTCCGGATTGAATGGAGGGATTGACAAGCTCATCCCCTTGGCCCTCGATTTGGGCGCCATTGCCGCCCACCGGCTGACGTTTTCCGCCCCTCTTCACTGTGACCTTATGGAACCCGTTCGGGCTGAAATCCAGGAGCTGGTGGACCACATCGATATCAGGGAACCCAAGTTCCGAATACTCAATCACATGACGCTATCGTTTCTGGAAAAGGGGGACATCAAGCCTTTCTTGGCCGATGAGATATGCAGGCCAGTTTATTGGGAGGGATGTGTCAGGGAGCTCCTCCGTCGAGGAGTGGCCTGGTTTATCGAGGTGGGATACGATGCCACCCTCTGTAAATTGATCCGATGGATCGACAGGGGAGTTAAAGCCACGGCAACGGGAGATTCCAGCTCCATGGGGAAGTTAGGACCGAATGAGATTTCACGAGACGCGCCTTAAGGTCCGTTTTACCGAGGTTGATCTCTATGAAGTGGTCTGGCATGGCCACTACATTAATTGGTTCGAGGTGAGCCGCAATGAGCTCGCCCTTCAATTTGAACTGGATCCGCTGACCCTCAAGGATGCCGGCTTTCTCGCCCCGGTGGTCGAGGTCCACTGTCAATTCAAGGAACCCGCAAGGCCCAACGATGAATTGCTCATCCGGACGGGGATGCAACCATCGGAATTGGCCAACCTCATCTTCACCTATGAGGTGCTGCACGCGGAGACAAACAGGGTCCTGGCCACGGGGCGTACGGTTCACGTGCTGACTGATTCCAAGGGGACCCTCTTGTATCGAATTCCCGAGCCGATCCAGAAGAGGATCGGCAGGATGATGGAATACTTGGAGGTGGAACGATAAAGGGCAAGCCGACGATATTTCTGGTCGATCCCCCGCATCGGCTCTTTCCGGGGCTGAGGATGTGGACCCCCTCCTTCGGCCTTTTGAGCCTGGGGGCATACCTGGAAAAGGCGGGATTTTCCTGCCAAATCCTCGACTGCACAACCTTCGATAGGCCCTGGTCCGATTTGGCGAGGAGGATTTCGGGGGCCCAGCCCGATATCATCGGGGTCACGGCGAGTGCGACCTGCCTTTCGCCCGAGGCCTTTCAGACCATTGCCCTGGCCAAACGGCTCTCGCGACGATCCGTGATCGTGGCGGGCGGGAGCCATTTCACCCTTTTAGCCAGGTCCATCCTTAAAGATGTGCCGGAGCTCGACTACGTCCTGTTGGGGGAGGGCGAGGGATCAATGGCTGAATTCGTCTCCCAGGTCGCCGAGGGTGATTGGGAGGGGGTGAAAGGGATCAGGGGCTTGGCCTTTTCGAATGACGGGGAGGTGGTGATGAACCGAATGAGGCCCCTCATCCAGGATTTGGATGACCTTCCCCTGCCCGCATACCACCTCATCGACGTGGAGAACGATGCCTACTACTGGCATGGGATGGGAAGGGAGGCTTTTGGGATTTCGACGAGCCGCGGCTGTGGTGATTGTTGTGCATACTGTTCCGAGACGGCCTTCTGGCAAGGGTATTGGCGGGCGAGGAGTGCCAGGAGGGTTGTTGAGGAAATGGTTTATCTGAACGGACGGTACGGAAAGACGCTCTTCGTCTTCAACGAGAATAGCTTCAATTGGAGTCGGAAACGGGTGGAGGAATTCTTGGAGGAACTGGGGAAATCGGGCCTGGGGGTTCACTTCTGGTTTCAGTCGCGGGTGAGGGATATCATCAGGGATCGGGATCTCATGTCCGAGTTCAAGCGGCTGGGGCTCTACGAGGTGATGTTGGGGGTCGAGAGCGTGACCTCCTCCGTGCTGGACCGATATGACAAGAGGCAAGACCGGGATATGGCCCAAGAGGCCATCAATATCCTGAGGGAAAACGGGATCATGGTTATGGCCAACGTGATGTTCGTGGATTGGCTCGATAGCAAGGAGACATTACGAGAGATCTTCCAGTTCGTGAAGAAGCAGAGCGATTTTCTCATATTGACCATGACAACTCCACTACCGGGAACTCCTTACTATGAGGAGGCCATGAAGGCGGGGAGAATCGTTGAGTTTGACCTCGGTAAATATGATTTCATGCATCCTGTTATGCCGACTCATTGCCTTTCAGCAGAAGAAGTGGAATCTCTCCAGAAGACGTACCTCAAGAAGTACTATACTCAGCCCCGGATATTGCTAGGGCCCCTGCTGAGCCGCAATCCCTTTAAGCGGATGGCGTATCGGCTCATCATGAGGTACGTATGGGAGAACGCTACCAGGAGGCAGTGGAGACAGCCGAACTTTCAGGAGTATGATGAATTTCTGAAGGAGGTAACGTGAAGCGAGCTCTGCTCATCTTTCCGAGGGAAAGGGGAAAGAGGGTGTCCACGGATACGTGCCGCCCCTTCCCCATGCTCGGTCTCACGGTATTGGCCTCCCTCTTTCCCAAGGATTGGGATATTACCATTGTAAACGAAGCCATCGAGAAGGTGGATCTGAAAGCGGATGTGGATTTGGTGGGACTCACCTCTTTGACGTGTGTTGCGGATCGGACTCACTTCCTAGCGGATGAATTTCGCACGAGGGGGAAAACGGTGGTCATCGGGGGGGTACATGCGAGTTTTTTGCCTCAAGAGGCAAAAGCCCATGCAGATGCCGTCCTGATTGGCGAGGCGGAGGGAATCTTCCAGGAGCTCATCTCCGACTATGAAGCAGGCTGCCTAAAGCCATTTTATCGGACCGAAAACTATTTCGATTTGAGAAAAATGCCCCTCCCGAGGAGGGAATTGCTGGGCTCCAGGTATAGCCGCTTCTTCAATGCTATTGAGACGACGAGGGGTTGCCCCAATCGGTGCGAGTTTTGCTCCGTCCCCATGATCAACGGGATGCGATATCGGACCAGGTCTATCTCCCACATCGATTCCGAACTCTCCTCCCTCATCCGGAGAGGGGGAGAATATCTCATGCTGACCGACGATAACGTCATTGCCCAGCCGAAATTCGCGGCCGAACTCTTCCGCATCCTCAAGAAATATGAGCCCAAGTGGATGGGATTTTGTACTCTCAAAATCGCCCGCAATCCGGAGCTGCTCGCCCTGGCCAGGGAAAGCGGGTGCATCTCCCTCTTTATCGGGTTCGAATCCCTCAATCAGGAGAACTTGGATGGGGCGAGAAAGACCTTTGTGGACACCCGAGAGCTGGCTGACCTCATCAAACAAATCCAGGACCACGGGATAGGGATTCAGGGTTCCTTTATTTTTGGATTCGATCACGATGACAAGGACGTGTTTAGGAGGACCGTCGATTTCGTTCATGAGACCCATATTGAGCTCCCTAACTTCTTCGTGCTCACGCCCTTTCCCGGGACGCCTCTGAGGAGGAGGCTCGAGGAGGAGGGGCGAATCTTCGATAACCATTGGCCTCACTACGATATGAGCCATGTGGTATTCAAGCCAAAGCTGATGAGCCCGGAAGAACTCCAGCAGGGATACCTATGGGCTCAGAAGTACTGCTGTTCCCCTCGCTCTATCTTTGGAAGGCTCCTGGGGGGCAACAGGAACCACTTCCTCTACTTCTTGATGAGCAATTTCGCCCTGAGGAAGGCTCAAATGGAGATCGTCAACAGGCTTAGGTATCGCCGGTTTGACGCGGATCCATCATGAAGATTCTCTTGCTATCGGTAAACAGGGAGAGAATGCCCTTTCCGGTCTTCCCCTTGGGATTGGCCTATATCGCTTCCGGGCTCAAGGAGGAAGGGCATCAGTTGAGAATCGTGGACCTCTGTTTCAGTGACGACGTGGAGGAGGAGCTAAAAGATCAGATATCGCGGTGGAGGCCTGACCTGATCGGACTTTCGTTGAGAAACCTGGACAATTTGACCTATCCAACTGCCCTCTCATATGTTCCAGAAGCGGAGGAGGTGATCGCGCTCTGCAGGAAATATTCGGGGGCCAAGGTGATCATTGGGGGCTCTGGGTTCTCGTTGGCCCCAAGGGAGCTCTTGGAGGTGCTGAATGTCGATTTTGGGATTGTGGGAGAGGGTGAGAATCCCATGCTCTCCCTTGTTCGGCGCTTGGAAAAGCGAATCTCGGTGAAGGGGATCCCCGGACTGATGGTACGGGAGGATCTTCCCGAATCGGTTCCGGCCATCGATGGAGTCGAATCCATTGGGTTTCCGTATCGGGACCTCTTGGACAACGCACGATATCTGCGCCATGGAGGGATGGGGAACATTCAGACCAAAAGGGGATGCCCCTTCGGGTGCATCTACTGCACCTACCCGCTGCTGGAGGGGTCCTCCGTGCGCACGAGGCCCCCGGAGGAGGTCGTCCAGGAGCTCCGGGCTCTGGAGGAACTCCACGATGTCGATTACGTCTACTTCGTGGATGATATCTTTAACTTTCCACGGGATTATGCCCTTGGGCTCTGCCGATCCATGGCGGATCAGGGCATCGGGTTGAAATGGAGCGCCTTTGTCAATCCGGGGTATGTCGATGAGGAGCTGATCGAAACCATGAAAGAGGCGGGCTGTACGGGAGTCGAGTTCGGCACCGATTCAGGGTCTCCCGCCATGTTGAGGAGGCTTGGGAAATCCTTCTCCCTGGGGGATATTTCTCGGGCCTCTGAGATATGCAGGATGGTCGAGGTTCCCTTTGCCCACTACCTCCTCTTAGGTGGGCCCGGGGAGGACGAGAAGACCTTGGGGGAGACCGCCTCCTTGATGGACCAAGTCAAGCCAACGGCAGTCATCGTCATGGTGGGAATTCGGATATACCCTGGAACGGAGCTGGAGAGGATATCCCTGTCGGAGGGGATCATCGGTCGCGACACCAACCTCATGTATCCCCATTTTTACGTCTCCCCCCAATTGGGGGATGAAATCCTGTCTTGGGTCTCCCAAAAGGCCTTGGAGAGGAAGGGGTGGATTGTGCCGGGATTAGAGATTAACATTTCCCAGAAATTGATGGACCAAATCCGCCGGTTTCACATCAGGGGCCCTCTTTGGAACTTGGTCGCGAGAATGAAGAGGCCAAGGGTGAGGCCTCTCGCCGGGGAGTAATGTTATGGAGTTCGATGGCCGAATAGCCATAGTAACCGGTGGCTCGAAGGGAATAGGGAAGGCCATTGGTTTAGCTTTCTGCGAGATGGGAGCTTTCGTTATCGCCAATTATGCCTCCGACGAACGGGCGGCCCAGGAGCTATCCGAGGAGGCCGAATCCCTCGGGGGCACGCTCGATCCATACCAAGCCGATGTGACTGATTTTCACCAAGTCAGCGCTATGATGGAGGATGTCGCGGGCCGCTATGGCAGGATCGACATCCTCGTCAACAACGTGGGCATGATGAGGGATAACCTTCTCATGTTGATGTCCGATGAGGATTGGGAGCGCGTCCTGAAGGCGAATCTGACCAGCACCTTCTATTGCTGTCGCGCCGCCCTGCGAAAGATGATTCCCCAGCGGAAGGGCAAGATCATCAATATCGCATCGGTCAGCGGCATCTTGGGCACGGCTGGTCAGGTCAACTATGCCGCTTCTAAAGGAGGCTTGATAAGCTTCACCAAATCCCTGGCCAGAGAGTTGGGTCAATTCAACATCCAGGTCAATGCGGTGGCGCCGGGGGTTATCGAAACGGACTGGTTGGCGAGGGTCCCAAAGGAGAAGGTCGAGGCCATCATCAGGCAAACCGCCTTGGGGCGCATCGGTCGACCCGAGGAGGTCGCCCATGCCGTGCTGTTTCTGGCCTCGGAGGGATCCGACTACATCACCGGCCAGACGGTAGTCGTGGATGGGGGAATTGTCTAATCAGCCGAGGGGAATGAAAAGGGTTGTGATCACCGGGTTGGGGGCGATTACCGCCATCGGGAAGAACATCTCCCAGTTCCACCGTTCCCTCGAGGAGGGCAGGGTGGGCATCGGCGAGGTGACCCTGTTCGACGCCTCCAAGTACCCCTCCAAGATTGCGGCCCAGATCAGGGATTACGACCCCCTGGATTATTTCGGCCCTACCGAATTGAGAAGGCTCTCCCGGACAGACCAGTTTGCCCTCATCGCCTCGATGGAGGCCGTCAAAGATGCCGGAATCGATATGAACGGGAAGCCCCACCGGGAAATCGGAGTATGTCTCGGTGCGGGCGCAGGCGGCATGCTTTCGGCTGAGCAGTACCATCGTGACCTCCTTCTCAAGGGGAGGGGAAAACCTCGTCCCTCGCTGATTCTTCCCTTCCTCCCCAGTTATTCCACTGATGCTGTATCACAACGGTTTTGCCTCTGTGGACCGAAGGCCACTATCACGACGGCCTGCAGTTCCTCCGCCACATCCATCGGATACGGCGCAGACCTTATCAAGAGGGGACATGTGGAGATCATGATCTGTGGCGGAAGCGATGCCATGAGCGAACTAACCTTCGGGGGCTTCAATTCCCTCCGAGTGGTGGATCCGACTCCCTGCAAGCCCTTTGATGCGAGAAGAAGGGGAATGACCCTGGGAGAGGGGGCGGCGATTTTGGTTCTGGAGGAATTGAAGCGTGCTAGAGCGAGGGGGGCAACTATCTACGCGGAATTCCTGGGCTATTCCACCGTTGGAGAGGCCTACCATATGACCGCGCCGGAGGCAAGCGGCAGGGAACAATCCAGGACGATGGGGGAGGCCATGAACGCGGCCAACATTGCCCGCGGTGAGGTGGACTACATCAACGCCCACGGAACGGGGACGCCGCTCAACGACAAAGTCGAGACAATGGCCATCAAGGACGCGTTGGGGGAGAGGGCCTATTCCGTTCCCGTCAGCTCCATCAAGTCCATGGTGGGGCACTGCCTGGGATCGGCAGGAGCCATTGAAGCTGTGGCCTCGGTCCTTTCGATAATCCATGGGTTTGTCCCACCCACGGCTACCTATGGCGAAAGGGATGAGGCGTGCGACTTGGACTACGTTCCCCATCGATCGAGAAGGCAAGGGGTGGGAACCGTCTTGTCCAATTCCTTTGCCTTCGGGGGAAATTGCACCACCATCGTGCTGAAAAAGTATGAATGAGGGAATCGTCATAACGGGCATCGGCGTTGTAAGCTCCATCGGAATTGGAAAGACCCAGTTCTGCCGGGGTCTGCGGGACGGCGCGGATGGCATTTCCGAGATCTCCGAATTCGACACCGGTCTCTTTAAGGCGAAGAAGGGGGGTATGGTCAAGGGGTTCAATGCCCGGGAATTCATCCCAGTCTCCAAGATCAGGAAACTGGACCGGGCGAGTCAGCTGGCCATTGCGGCGTCGAAGTTGGCCTTGGGGGATGCCAAATTGACCATTACCGACTCCAATAGCTGTGAGGTTGGGATCATCCTGGGTTCCGGTTTCTGCGGGCTTGCCAATTCGGAGGCCTTCCATAGGGAACAAGTACTGGGGGGATTTCTGGAATTGAATCCCATCCTCTTCCCCAATACCGTTCCCAACGCGGCCACCGGGAATGTCTCCATAGAGCTCGGGATCAGGGGTGTAAATTCAACGGTGGTCCAATCCTATTGCACGGCCGAGGCCGCCATAATCATGGCCTGCGATCTGCTGGCAGAGGGGAGGGCGAAGGCCATATTGACGGGAGGCGTGGATGAGCTGAGCGAAATCCTCTTCAGGGGCTTTTCCGCCATTAATCTCCTGTCATATGATCGTGGGGATGGGGAGATGAGCTGCCCTTATGACCTGAACCGAAATGGAATCGTTCTCGGGGAAGGGGCAGCCATCCTCGTCTTGGAGAGGGAGGGAAGTGCCCTTTCCAGGGGCGTCGAGCCCTATGGGCGGATCTTGGGCTATTCCTTCGTGGGCGGGTTCGATGCCGCTTCCCCATGGAGGGATATGGAGCGCAGCATTCGACTAGCCATAGAAGGCACGGACGAGGAGAGGAAGGTTGACTATATTTCGGGGGTGGGTAATTCTTCGAAAAAGGTGGACGAGATAGAGGCAAAGGCGATCAAAGGGGCGTTCCCATCGGATTATGGCGCCCTTCCCATAAGCTCCATCAAGTCCATGGTTGGGGAGTCCATCGCCTCGGGTGGGATAAGAATGGCGGCAAATGCCATCATTTTTGAGGAGGGATTCATACCCCCAACCATTCACTATAAAACCCCCGATCCCCGGTGTGACCTCAGTTACGTGGTCAATAGCTCCGTCGATAGTGAGGTTAAGACCATCCTTCACAACGCCCTCTCACCCGATGGAACCTTCGCCTCCATCCTCATGGGTAAATAGTGGAAGACCTCTTTTCCCCTACTAATCACCTATTGATCTTTACCGCCCTGCATTTCGCCTGCGGGCGCACGGTGTCCATGGTATACGCCATTATCAATCATCTGCCCCTACACTACTACATTCCCCTGGCGCTGGGTTATGATTACGTGCAGATACCCATTTACGGGTATCTCCTTGAGCGGTTTTCCGAGAAATTTCCCTTTCGCTGGGCTCGGAAACAGGTGGAACGAATGCAGGAGCGTATGCGGGAGAAACGCCTAATCCGATGGATTACCTCACTGGGGAACTTGGGGATAGTCCTCATCTCCGCCCTCCCCATCAAGGGCTTCGGCATCCATTCGGGATCGGTTTTTTGCTTTCTCATCGGGAAGCGGCGCCTGCACGGGACGTTGCTGCTGATGACCGGATCCGTCCTGGGGATACTCATCGTCTTCGGATTAACCACCGGGGTCCTTCAAATTATTTCCGTTTTTTAGAGAAAGGAATGCCAGCCATGAACATCGATGAAATCATGAGGCATCTACCCCATCGGTATCCCTTCTTGATGATCGATCGGCTGGTTCACCTCGAGCCTGGCAAGGCGGCCACGGCCATAAAGAATGTGACTATTGATGAGCCCTTCTTTCGGGGCCATTTCCCCGGTATTCCGGTCATGCCCGGTGTGCTCATTGCCGAGGCCTTGGCCCAAACAGGTGGGCTGGCCTTCGCCTCTGGTGAGGAGAACCCCGACGAGGCAGGGGGCTTTCGGTTGCCCATACTGGCCAAGATCGAGGACATGAGCTTTCGATCGGCCGTCTCGCCGGGTGATCAGCTACGGCTTCATGCAGAAGTCCTTCGCGTCTTCGAGTCCTTGGCCATGGTGAAGGTGGAGGCAAAGGTAAACGAAACCGTGGTGGCCCAGGGTAAGATCGTCCTGGCCAAGGGTCCGTAAAGAGGGCGATCGTATTATCTCCGTTTGGATTGGGGGATGAAATCGATGTTCATCGAGTCCATTCGATTCAGGGCGATTCTTATCCTCGCGATCCTATCCCTCCTTCTCCCGTCCTGTCAGCGGCGATCCCCCCGCATCGTCAAGAGGCACCGAATTTTGATGGGGACACTAGTGGAAATCTCCGTCATTGGGAGGGATGAGGATAGGGCCGCAGCGGCTATCGACGGCGCCTTTGCCGAAATGGAGCGGATAGAGAATTTGATGAGCAGGAGAATTCCCACAAGCGATGTCTCGAGGATTAACGGATGGACGGGGGTCAAACCGGTAAAGGTTTCGCGTGAGGTGCTGAAGGTGATTGGAAAGGCGAAGGAGATCTCGAGGGCATCGGGGGGGTATTTTGATATATCCATCGGGGTCCTTTTGGACCTATGGGGGTTTGAGGACAGCGGAAGCCGTGTTCCCGCTAAAGCTGAGGTGGAAAAATCGCTCCGGTCAGTAGGATATGGGGCAGTCGTTGTAGATGAGCAGGCCACAACCGTTCAGTTTGAGAGCAAGGGGATGCGGATCGACCTGGGCGGAATTGCCAAGGGGTACGCCGTGGATCGCGCCTACGAGGTGCTCAGGGCAAGGGGATACGGGAATATGATCATCAATGCCGGGGGAGACATGCGAGTGGGGGGAAGGAAGCCAAATGGCCCTTGGATCATCGGAATTCAGGATCCGAGAGACCGTTCTCGAATCCTGGCCACCTTTGAAGCCTCGGAAATTTCCATCGCGACCTCCGGGGATTACGAGCGCTATTTCGAGGTGGATGGGATACGATATCACCACCTGCTCAATCCTTTTACGGGGTTTCCAGCCCGCCAGTGTCGGAGCGTGACCATCCTTGCCAAGGACGCCCTCAGCGCCGACGCGCTCGCCACTGCCGTCTTTGTGATGGGTCCCGAGAAGGGATTGCATCTTATCGAAGCGATGGATGGAGTTGAAGCCTTAGTCGTCACCCCCGATGGCGAAATCATCCAATCACATAACTGGGGGGTCAAGGGGCTGTTGCCCAAAACCCATTCCGCTCACCGAAAATAATTTTTGACCATTCTAATGTTCGCTTCACTGCAAAGAGCGCCTGTTCGGCGCTACTTCGTTCCCATACCGCGCCCTATGGGCTCAGATAACTGGATTTGCGACCGTTTCGCTTGACTAAGAATGGTTACCAAAAATTCTTTATTGTTCGCTCCAGGGATATGGGCAACAGCCTGTCAACACATGACCCCCATTTTTCCCCTTGACAAAGGGGGTTTTTTTGATATGATGTGGCCGATGTTTGCGAAGAAAGGCAGAAAGGAGGTTAGGGTTTGATGGACAGAAAGCTCGTTTCTATTGTTGCCGCAATTCTATTCTTCGGATCCTTGCTCGTTTTGCAGGGCGCCTTTGGTCAGGCGGATGTATTCACCATCGATCATCCGCAGCATCACAAGAGCGATAGGTACAAGGGAATTCAGTTCACCCACAAAAAGCATGCCGACACGCTGAAGGACTGCAAGGTGTGCCATCACAAATGGAAGAAGGGTGAAAAGGTCAAGAAGTGCGTGGATTGCCACACCACGGATTCCAAGGTTACCGCCTATAAGGCCTTCCACACCAATTGTAAGAATTGTCACCGCGATATGAAAAAGGCGGGCAAGGCGACGGGTCCGACCATTTGCACGAAATGTCATCCCAAGAAGTAAGTCTTGGCTAAATCCTTATGGCGCAAAAGGGCCAGATGGGGTTATTCCCATACGGCCCTTTGTCTTTTCCCGGATCCTATTGTTTGATTAAGCCCGGCAAGATCCCCTCGAGGCCTTTTTTGGCCGGCCTTCTCTTGCGCGTTTTCGTCGCTACAATACCAGTCAGAGAATCGATTTTCTCCTGAACCAGCGATTCATCCGATCCGAGCTGGTTGAGTATATCCAGTTTACCCCGGGCGAGGGCGTCGGAAAACCCCTTGATATCCGTTCCCGAAGCCCTATCGATCTGCATCCCAAGGGAGGCCTTCAATTCATCTATCTTTTTACCCGCAAATCGCTTCAACTGCCGGGCAAAGAGTCGGTCGATGTCGGAAGAGATGGACATTTGAGGACTTTCCCTCGTCCCCTTGGCCGCCAGGCCCATGCTGAAGGAGGGAACCGCCCTCATGGCCTCCTTCACCATGTTTACCATGAGATTCTCCCGCCCTTCCTCGGAGAAATTGAGAACGAGATTTTTCACCGTGCCCCTGGTCTTAAGGTCGATGGAATTTCCTTTCAGCACCAGATTTGCGCTGAGATCCAAAAACCCTCTCGCGATGCTTGATAGCGACAGGGGGTTCTCGGAGAACGTGAACCCTTCCAACGGGTGCCCCGCCAGGTCGAGAGATACGGTGTCGACGGGCGTCTTGCCGGTGTGATCCAAAATGGCATTGAGGGCGAGCTGAGGGCGTTTGCCCTTTACGTCGACCCGCGTGGGCTTCCCGTAGGATATGGGATCGGAAGTGACCCCTTGGATAATGCCCTTGAGCGACCATTTTTCCTGCTCCATGGAAAGCCTCGCTTCCCTCAAGAGGAAATCAGGGCCCTTCTCGATGACCGGGAATAAAATGTCGCGGCCCTCGGCCCGTATCCTCGTTTGGACCGGTTCGTCCTTTCCCCTGTTGGGCATGAACTTACGAATCTTGTCGGCATGGTTCCAGATGGAGTTCAGGGTCTTACCCAGGAAGGGACAGAGGAATGCTTCAGCCAAACGAACCTTTGTAATCCTTTCAAGGCCCAAATCCTTAAGAATGTCCTGCAGGTCCATCTCTTTTAGCTTCTTTATTTCGTCCTTGAGCGACTTTTCCAGCGTCGCCACCTGCCTTTTGAAGGCGGCCTTTTTTGCCTCGATATCTTTTCTTAGGCCTTTAAGGGCATCAGTTGCCTCCCGGAGGTTCTTAAGATCGCTCTGCAGTTTCAGCAGATCGGCGGGACCCTTGACCTCTGTCTTCTGGAGGGATTCAAGGCTACCCTGGGCCTTGGTAATAATCTCATCCAGCTTCGGCTCCACGTCAAGATCCTTGAGTTCCGATTCCCACCTGGACTTCCACTGGGAGACATCTTCGCCCAGTTGTTTGGCCCTCCTCACCGATTCCAGCCGGTTGATATCGACTAACTCCTCGACATCGAACCTCTTCTTGAAGACCTCGAGGTTGGGTAATTTCATGCAGGGAACCTCGGCCGGCTTCTCCTCCCTCTCCTCCGTTTTCAACCTCTTTTTCAGGCGCCGGGGCAACTCCCCCGATGTTTTCCGTTTCGTGTTCAGCTGTAAGCCCTCCATTACCATCTCGTCGATGACAACCCTCTTGGAGAAGAGGGGAAGGACGGAGACCGAGATCGCGATATCCCCCATTTCAACGATATTCCTCCAGGGATTATCGGCATTGGCCACGGCCAATCCCCGAATCCTCACGCCCGGCCGCAAAAAGCGGAGATCGAGGTCTGCGATTTCCACCTTCGCCTTATTGAGAAGGCTCGCCTTCTCCTCCACGATGGACTCGACGATGCCATCGAGGAAGAAGGCCACGAAGGCAACGATGATGAGAATGAAGACTAAGGATGGTATGACGAATTTCCAACGCATCTTTTCCTCCTATCCCGTGATGCCCTTATAGCTTTGGTAGTATCTATAAAAACTGCTCATCTTAACAGCCTTGACGATCCTCCACTGTTGGAATTTGGCCGCTATATCGGCGCGGTACCTGTCAACGCCGTAGATAGCAAGGCGAAATATCGGGTAGAGAAGCATGAGGGAAATGACGAAGCTTCCCATGACGATGGTATTGTTGAACCGGGTAAAGGGAATGATCGCGGCATTGTACGCCTCGATCCAGAGCGGCCTGAGCACAGCGGAGGTGAGGATCGTATAGCCAAGCCAGTCGGAAAGGGGATCCACCGCATAGCCGATCAAGTCGAAGGCGAACATGGACAAAATGGCCGAGGTAATGTTCACCTTGATGACCAGGATGAGGAAGACCAAAACGATGTTGTGGAGGCTGAACGTAGGCGTTAACCCTATGATCATGCCCAACATGACTCCCCCGGCGATCTGCTTCGGCGTCGCCTCGGCGTTCAAGATGCGGAAGATCTTAGCGATAAGCTTTAATAAGATCATGGCAGGTTGCCCTCCTTAACGAGGAGATTGACCAGATAAAAGGGATGAGCAAACAGTGTTATTAGCATGAAGCATAACAAGGGGACCGAAGTTTTTGCAACCCCGGCATTGACTTCTTTGCCGCCGTTTCCCTAGATTAAGACAAAGGGGAAATTGGGAGAGGCCATGGCCGCTGAAATCATCGAGGAGAAATCCCTCAGGAACAAGACCCACGTGTTCAGGGATCGGATGGAGGCTGGGGATCATCTTGCGCGGCGACTCGAAAAATATGAGGAAAAAAATGGGATCGTCCTTGCCATTCCCTCGGGTGGCATCCCCATCGGGCTAACGATTGCTCAACATCTGGAGCTTCCCGTTGATCTCGTGATTTCCCGAAAGATCCCCATTCCCGGCAATCCGGAGGCCGGATTTGGCGCCCTCTCCTTCGAGGGGACCCTCTTCCTCAACAAGCCCCTGGTGAGGGAGCTTCATCTCACCGGAGAGGAGATACGAGAGCTCAGCATCCCGGTAATGAAGGAAATCCAGCGAAGGAATGCGGTGTTCCGCGGTGAACGTCCCTTTCCCGATCTTGGGGGGAAGATTACCATCTTGGTGGACGATGGTTTGGCCTCCGGGTATACCATGATGGCATCTATCAACTTCGTCAAGAAGAGGAAACCGAGGCGAGTTGTGGTGGCTATCCCTACAGCGCCGGAGAGCTCCATTCAGTTCATTTCAGACTCGGTGGATGAAATCCTTTGCCTGAACATCCGACGGGGTTTCTATTTCGCGGTTGCCGATGCCTACGACGAATGGCATGACCTCTCCGAGGGAGAGGTCATGGAGTTTCTTGAGCGATTTCGGTCACGTTGATCTCCGATATGCTTTCTATGCCATGAGATCGATTCCCGACAGGATCGATAGGATTCTCGAATTTCTTCCCAGAAGGAGGTGGCATAGGGAGCTAACGCCCTTCGAGGGATTGGTTTCCACCATCCTTTCACAGAACACCTCCCGGGAGGCAAGGATAAGGGGGTTCGAAAACCTGAGGAGGAGATTTCGTATTACCCCGGAGGTTTTGGCCGGGGCGGAGGTGGAGGAGATCAAGGACTGTATCAAGCCATCGGGCCTCTATAATACAAAGGCCCCCAGGATCAGGGAGATCGCTCGAATTATCCTGGAGGAATATGGGGGGGATCTCGATAAACTCGCCCGTCTGCCCGTAGATAAGGCCAGGAAGAAGTTGCTCGGAATCCCCGGGGTAGGATTCAAGACCGCCGATGTGTTCTTATCGCTAGTGTACGAAAGGGGAAGTTTCGCAGTGGACACGCATATCAGCCGGATCGCCAAGCGGTGGAAGATGGTCAGGGGAAATGCCGGTTATGAGGAGATACGATCTGCTTACGAAGCCGTTATTCCCCGGGGAAAGAGGCGAAGGGTCCATCTGGCCCTCTTCGAATTCGGCCGGGAGATCTGCAAGGCGAGGGGACCGAGATGTGCACTTTGTCCAGTCTATGAAGAATGTGAATGGGAGGGGAAAAACGACTTCAAGGACAGGGTCTAACGGCGATAGGCGAGATCGCCTCGTATGCCCCTCTACCAAGAGGCAGGGCGGGCGAGGGGACCTTTGATATTCTTGGGCCAGCGATGGTTTATCTGCCTCATCCTGCCTCCACGCATGGAGAAGTTAAGGCCGAGGGCCATGAGCCAGTTTGCCCTGGGTGCGCGGAACATCCTCATGAGGGTCGAGCGTGGTGCGCAGCAGTATTTCTTCGTCCACAGAAAACCTTCCTCAAGTTCCTCAGGGCTCATCTTCGCCGGCCTGAAGAGCACGTGCGAGGCGTCATAGCGCCGCCAATCGGAAGCTTCGGGGAGAAGCCTGCCTTCCCTGTCAAGCCGGGACCTTAGTCTCGTGGCAGGGTACGGTGTGAGTATCCCGAACACGGGAACCTGAATTCCGGTTATCTGGATAAATTCGACGCTCTTTCTGAACACATCCTTGGAATCGTAGTCGTGTCCGAATATGAAGGCTCCCTCCACGATTATTCCGTGATCGTGAAAGACCCTTATGTATTCCTTCATCATGTCGGCGCGGACCCAATTCTTGCCCGCTAGGTCGAGGTTCTCCTGGTGAATCGATTCGAACCCTATGAAGAGCTCGATGCAGCCCGACTTGCGTGCAAGCTCCATGACCTCTCTGTCAGCAGCCATGGCGACCGAGGAAAAGCTGGCCCACCTTATGTTGAGGGGAATAAGGCTCTTGAAGAGCTCCTTCGCGTAGTCCGGCTCTCCCGCTATGTTGTCATCGACGAAGAAGATTATGTCCGAGCGCCCATATTCAAGCATCGCCTCGATCTCGGCGACGACGGCGGAAATGGGGCGCAGGCGATAACGGTGTCCGAAGAAAGGTGTCACCGAACAGAACTCGCAATTGTTAGGGCATCCACGGGTTGCTTGAACGGGCTGGAGTATCTCGCGGTGAGATCGTTGTAACAGATCAAGCCTTGGACCAGGGACCTTTGCGATGTCCACCAACCCTCCCCGGTACATGCCGCGCATGGTTCCCCTTGAAAAATCGTCGAGTACCTTCGAGAAGACGTCTTCGGCCTCTCCCACCACGACGGCGTCGCAGTGCTCGAGCGCTTCCTCAGGAAGCGCCGAGGGGTGCATTCCCCCCATGAGGACGGGGGTCCCTCTCTTTCTGAAAGCGTCCGCGAGTTTGTAAGCGTGAGGGGCGTTTAGCGTCAGGGTCGAGATCCCCACGAAGTCGGCACCCTGGAAGGGATCGACCCGCTGGATATCTTCGTCGATGACCGATACCTCCCATTCCCGTGGAAAGAGAGAGGCTATGGTCGTTACCCCGAGAACGGGGAAGGGCTTCGGAGGCTGTTCTGCGAGCTCAAGATCGGGGTCCGTCGCGTGAATCAAGAGAGCCTTGGGCATACCCGCACCCGTTTCGCACACCGCTTGGCCAGAATGGATCGCGTAAGCCAGGGGATTTCACGGTGTTCGACTTTCATGATCTTAGGCAGTAATGATAGCGGGATAGTTTTTTGTTGTCAAAAGCGTCATGCTTCTCCGACGGCGTCGCTATATTATCAAGTTTTCCTGAAAGAAAGTGCCAATGAAGACCGAAGCGTACAAACCAATCTGTGTGAGAGAATGTGAATGCGGTGGGAAGGCAAATCTATGCCTGTGGCTTAACGGTTTTTGACGAAATCCTCGTAAATCAGCTGAGCCATTAATTCCGAAGTCGTTGGTTCTTCCTCGTGGAGGCGGGTTAAACCATCGGCGAGAGCGTGTGAGCTGATTCCTCCATCTCGCTGGAATTCCTCCAGGGGCTCATCGAAGACGACCTTTATCGACATCCAACTCCTCCAGTCCAAACACCAATAAATAAAGCGGACCAAGGGTCAGTTGTCAAGGGACCGTTGCCCGAACTTCCTTTCGCTCAGAGCTCGTTTTTCCGGTTTTCCAGGGATTCCCAATTTTAAACTCTG
>CAYFXP010000189.1:0-10988 GCA_964346935.1 uncultured Syntrophobacterales bacterium | reverse complement strand
GAGGATCAACGCGGTTATTCCCTATTACGGCTATGCCAGGCAGGATAAGAAGGTTCTTCCCCGGGCTCCCATCAGCGCCAAATTGGTTGCCGACCTCATCACCACGGCAGGGGCATCCCGCATTCTGACCATAGAGCTCCACGCCAGTCAGATCCAGGGCTTCTTCGACATACCCGTGGACCACCTCTATGCCTCTCCCATTCTATCGGAATACGTGGGGGAGCGATTTCAAGGTGATCTCGTGATCGTATCCCCCGATGCGGGAGGGGTGGAAAGGGCTCGGGCCTTTGCTAAGAGGTTGAACGTTACCCTGGCGATCATCGATAAGCGACGCGAGATGCCCAACATAGCGAAGGCAATGCATATTATCGGCGATATTAGTGGGAAGGAAGCGATTCTCCTCGATGACATAGTGGATACCGCCGGGACGCTTGCCAGCGCGGCCTTTGCCCTCAAGGAGGGAGGCGCCGAAAATGTTTACGCCTATTGCACCCACCCGGTACTGTCAGGACGGGCCGTGGAGAGGCTGATGGAATCCCCGCTACAGGAGGTCATCGTGACCGACACCATTCCCTTAAAGGGCGAATCGGCTTCCTGTAAGAAGCTGAAAGTCTTAACGGTGGCCCCCTTACTGGCGGAGGCCATTAAGCGAATTCACCTGGACGAGTCGGTGAGCTCGCTATTCGAGCAGGAACCCAGAGGAGGTAAGGATGCCTAGACCGAAGCTTTTCGCCAAATTACGGATCCAATTGGGCAAGGAGGCATCGAGAAAGCTACGCCAGAAGGGGCTGATACCCGCCATCTGTTATGGCCCCAAGATGGATTCGGTTCCCCTCAGCCTGGATACCAAGGAGTTGATGAAAACGGTACACATGGGAGAGAACGTTCTCATCGATCTCATGATTGAAGATGGAAAGAAGTCAGCTCAGAAGGTGGTAGTGGTGAGGGATTTGCAGATAGATCCCATCAAGGACGAATACCTCCATGCGGATCTATTCGAAGTCGTCATGGATGAGGAGATCAGCGTGGAGGTACCCGTTGTACTTGTGGGAAAGCCCGAAGGGGTGAAGATGGGGGGAGTCCTGGAACAGATCACGAGGGTGGTCACGGTGGAGTGTCTTCCCGGGGATATTCCGCAGAGCATAGAGGTGGATGTCTCCCGCCTTGAGATAGGGGATACCGTTCATATCGGGGATATCATGCTAGATAAGGTAAAGACCCTCATCGATCCCACTACCACCGTTGCAACCGTAGTCCCGCCTACCGTTGAGAAGGTGGTCGTTGAAGAGGAAGTCGAGGAAGCGGTGGCTGAGGCCGAGGAGGCCGAAGAGGTTGAGGAAGAGGCAGAGGTCGAGGAGGAGCAGGGAGATAAAGCGTAGCAGGTTTCTCGGTGAATTTAATCGTCGGTTTGGGGAACCCAGGCAGAAGATATCGCTTTACCCGACATAATACGGGTTTTCTTGTCATTGATGATTTGGCCCGGCGAAATGGAATCGGGCTGAAGGAGAGGAGATACAAAACCCGTTTCGGTCGAGGACGGATCAAGGGACACGAGGCCATTTTGGCCAAGCCATTGATCTTCATGAATCTGAGCGGATTGGCGGTGAGCCGAATCATGGGGGCGTTTAATTTGGCGGAGAAGGATTTGATCGTGATTCAGGATGATGTGGATATCGATTTCGGGCGGATAAAGATCAGGCCAGGGGGCGGCCACGGGGGTCACAGGGGGATTGAATCGATCCAGGACGTCTTGGGAAGTTCGGGATTCGTTCGGATCAAGGTTGGAATCGGAAGGCCCAGGCTATATGGGGATCTCAGTGATTATGTCTTGGAACCCTTTAGCGATGCCGAGCGCTCCATCATGATGGAAATCGTCGGCCGCGCAGCCGAGGGGATAGAGACGCTTCTCTGTGAAGGGGCGGAGAGAGCCATGGCGCGATTTAATTAGCGTTATCTTGTGAAAAAATGAACAGGGGGGCTTGTTATGGATCCGATGTTTATTGCCGTCATTTCGGGGATCTTGGGGTTGATCTTCGCGCTCTTTCTCGTGCTCTACGTCCTGAAGAGCGATGAGGGATCGGAGAGGATGAGGGAAATTTCCGCGGCCATCCAAGAAGGTGCAGCCGCCTTTTTGGGGCGGGAATATCGAATTCTGGCCATATTTGTGCTTGTTGTGGCCATAGTCTTGGGTTTTATTCCCAGCCTGGGGTGGTTGGTCTCCCTTTCTTTCGTCTTCGGGGCCATCTGCTCGGCCCTTGCGGGGTTCATAGGCATGAATATAGCTGTACGCTCCAACGCACGCACGGCCTCTGCCGCCGAAAAGAGCCTGAACCATGGGCTTCGCGTCTCCTTTCGAGGCGGAGGCGTGATGGGGATGTGTGTTGTGGGCATCGGCATCCTTGGCCTGAGCACCCTCTACTTCCTCTTCGAAGGACGACCTGATTTTATGACCATCCTCCCGGGCTTCGGCTTTGGGGCCTCCTCAGTTGCTATCTTCGCTAGGGCCGGGGGAGGCATTTATACCAAGGCGGCCGATATGGGGGCGGATCTCGTGGGGAAGGTGGAAAAGGGAATCCCGGAGGATGACCCGAGAAATGCCGCCGTTATAGCGGATTTCGTAGGCGATAATGTGGGGGATGTGGCCGGAATGGGAGCTGATCTCTTCGAATCCTACGTCGATTCCATCATCGCAACCATCACCCTGGCCATGGTTGCCATGTTGCCCAGCATCAAAGGCGGAATGCCTTTAGTTCCAGATGAGAAGGCGGCGTGGTACCTGCCAATGATGGTGGCTTCGGGGGGAATCATCGCATCCATCATTGGGGCCTTCATGGTACGAGTGGGGGAAAAGCCGGAGATGGAGGCCCTGCTTACGGCCCTGCGTCGGGGAACGTTCTCGGCCTCCTTTCTCACCGCGTTATTCGCATATGTGGCTGTTCGGCTGCTCGGAGCGGATCTTGGTATCTTCTATGCCATTCTCGCCGGATTGATTGCGGGGGTCCTTATTGGGGAGAGCACCAACTACTATACCTCCTATGCCTATTCCCCGACTCGACATATCTCGGAGGCCTCATTAACGGGGGCGGGGACGACGATAGTGCGGGGATTTGCAAACGGCCTCATGAGTACCTTCATCCCTATTGTTCTGGTGGGCCTTGCCATTATGGTTTCCCACCACTTTGCAGATGTTTACGGTGTGGCCATTGCCGGGATCGGAATGCTTTCCACGTTGGGAATTACCCTGGCCACGGATGCCTACGGGCCGGTGGCCGATAACTCCGGGGGAATCGTTGAAATGTCGGAGCTGCCAGCGGAGATCAGGGAGCGAACCGATGCCCTGGATTCGCTGGGAAATACAACGGCGGCGACGGGCAAAGGGTTTGCCATCGGCGCAGCGGCGCTTACGGCCCTTGCCTTGATGTTATCCTATGCCAATGCGGCGGGGATTAAGGTTTCCGAAATCAGCCTTTTGGATCCTCGGGTAATCGTGGGGCTTTTCATCGGGACCATGTTACCCGCCATTTTCTGCTCCATGACCCTGACCGCCGTCGGCCGGACCTGCTTTGCCATAATAAACGAGGTTCGCCGGCAATTCGCAGAGATTACGGGATTGATGGAGGGTAAGGCAAGGCCCGAATATGGAAAGTGTGTGGATATCTGTACCAAGGCGGCCCTTAAGGAGATGCTGGCCCCGGGATTGATGACCGTGGTTACCCCTATTATCATCGGATTGATTCTCGGACCCCTGGCCCTTGGAGGTTTTCTGGTGGGCGCCATCGCCAGCGGGTTTATCCTAGCCATCACCATGGCAAATGCGGGTGGATCTTGGGACAACGCGAAGAAGTGGATAGAGAAGGGAAATTTCGGGGGAAAGGGGTCCGAGGCTCACAAAGCAGGGGTTGTGGGCGATACCGTGGGAGATCCTATGAAGGATACCTCGGGGCCATCACTGAATATCATGATTAAACTCATGTCGATCATTGCACTGGTATTCGCGCCGGTTTTAGCGAAATTTCCGGGGCTCCTGTGATGAGCGTGGCCTCATTCACCCCGTTCGATCTCCATGAACAGTTTTCCGTTGCTGAAGATCCTCACGCTCCCCGTTGATTCGGAGATCACGAGGGCGAGGGCCTGACTCACCTTGGTAATTCCGGCCGCAGCCAAATGGCGGCTCCCCAGACCCATGGGCATCTCAATCTTCTCCCCGGAGGCATCGAGATGCCTTCCGGCGGCCAGGATTACCCCGTCCTCCCGGATGATGAAGGCCCCATCAATGGTGGAGAACTCCTTGACCGTATCCTTCAGTTTGGGATCGAGGATGTTTCTCTCCTCTTCGGAATAGCCCTTGAACGGATTGATGACCATCTGGTGGGAGAACTTGAGGACCTCTTCGTGATCCCCCAGCACGAAAATGGAACCCGCGGGTTTGCCCTCCCTGCCTTCGGTGGAAAGTTCAAGGGCGATGCCGAATATCCTGTCGAATACCTCGGGCTTTACGACTTCGGAGACGACGGGGAGGTCTGTAGTGGATAGTATTTCGAGCTCCTTTCCTATCTCCAATACGATGAGGGTGTCGAGAATTCCGAACTTAGAGATTCCCGATAGGCACACCAGCTTATCCCCCCTCTGAATGAGCCCGGAGGAGATGCCTTCCAGGACGGCGACCTTTATCTGGCTGGTCCGGCTGAGTTCGAATTGGGGAACTTTCACCAGGTTATTAATGAGTGCAGAGGCATCCTGGTAGGCGGACTCGTCTTTGACCACGCCAATGACATCAGTTTTAGCAGTTTGAGTCATCTTGACGAGGGCCTCGTAATCCTCACAGACATCTACGTAGACCAAAATAGCCTTTGCCTTTGTCCGTTTGGCGATGGTACAGGCAACTTCCAGCATCATCCTGTTTTCCTTCCTCATCCGCTTCCCCTCTCCCTTGACCACATGGATCATCGATACGTGCAGGAGGTTCTTGTTTCGTACTGATAACGATTATATTATAATAACTATATGAAAACAATATGCTTTCAATGCAGGAGGTGCCAATGGGATTTCGATGCGGCATCGTTGGCCTGCCGAACGTGGGAAAGTCCACCATCTTCAACGGGCTTACCGCTGCCCGAGCTGAGGTGGCCGCGTACCGGTTTACAACCATTGAGCCCAATGTCGGCGTCGTTCAGGTGCCGGACGAACGGCTGACCCACATCGCCGATCTCGTCCATCCCAAGAAGGTGATCCCGACGACGTTGGAATTCTTCGATATTGCTGGACTGGTAAGGGGGGCGAACGAAGGGGAGGGCTTGGGAAATCAGTTCCTCGGTCATATCCGCAATGTGGACGCAATAGCCCATGTCGTTAGGTGTTTTGACAACGAAAACGTATCCCATGAATATGGCTCCGTCGATCCAAGAAGGGATATCGAGGTGGTGGAAACGGAGCTTATATTGGGCGACCTGCAGGTTTTGGAGAGGCGGAGGGCTAAAGTGGGGAGGATGGCGAAAATCGGGGACAAGAAAGAGGCGGAGGTATTGGAACTTTACGATGAGGTTTGGGAAGTGCTCAATCAGGGAAAAAAGGCCATTGGCCTGGTATATGGTGGAAACAAGAGGACTCTCTTCGACGAGCTTTGCCTCATCACAGCCAAGCCAATTTTCTATGTGGCCAATGTGGATGAAGCAGAGCTCAAAGAGGATGGTCGCTATATTCAGGGGGTGCGGGAGTTCGCCGAGGAACAGGGAAGCCGCGTGGTTGTTATATGTGGGGATTTGGAATCGGAAATCGCCCAGCTGGATGAGGAAGACAGGGAGCAATTTCGAGAAAGTCTGGGGCTCAAGATCTCGGGCCTTGACCAATTGATCAAGGTGGGCTATGAGATCCTGAACCTCATCACCTTCTTCACCACCGTTAGCGATGAATTGAGGGCGTGGACGGTGGTAAAGGGTGTCCGATCACCGAAGGCCGCAGGGAAGATTCATTCGGACATGGAAAGGGGGTTTATTCGGGCAGAAGTGGTTTCCCTCGAGGATTTCATCCGGTGTGGTTCGGAACACGCCGCTAGGGAGAAGGGCCTTCTTCGGTCGGAGGGGAGGGGGTATGTGGTTCAGGACGGGGATATTATCCACTTCAGGTTCAGTGTCTGAGGACGTTATCTCGTTTCCAGTATCAAGACCACGTGGTACTTGTTGATGGCTACGAATTCCGCCTCATCGACCAGGTTTCCGGACTTAAGGGAATGGATTTTAGCATCGGTGATGGGGATGAAATGAGAACCCTCCTGATTGAGCATGTCGGTGATGCGGGTATTGGGAAGGAGATAGACGTTTCCCTCAATCCTGTTCTGAAGGGTCTGAATCGTAATATGAACCTTTTCCTTCTTGACCCTGGCTTTATACATTTTCCCTTCCCATTCAATGGATTTCCCGAATGGGATAGCTCATCTCATATTATATCCGATTTTGTAAAGATTGACTCCAGGGTGTACCCCTCTTTAGCCAGATTTTCCGTCGCGCCTTCCTCTCTATCGACCAGGGCTAGCACCTGGACCACCTCCAATCCTTGGTCCTTCGCAATCTCAATGGCCTTTAGCATGGATCCCCCGGTGGTGACCACATCCTCAACCATGGCCACGCGAGTACCCGGGTTAAGGCTCTTGTCCCCTTCTATCCACAGGGCTTTTCCATGTTTTTTGGCTTCCTTTCGGATGATGAAGGCCGGTATTGGAGAGCCCTCTAAATAGCTGATAACGGATACGGCGGTTACGATGGGATCCGCTCCCAATGTGGGGCCACCTATAGCTTCAACGGGAATCTTCGACCTCTTCATCATCTCATAGAAGAGCTTTCCAACGAGGTATCCTCCCTCCGGGTCCAGGGTAGTCTGTTTTCCATCAACATAGAAGTTGCTTTTTCTCCCCGAGGTCAGGGTAATTTCTCCCTCTTCATAGGATTTCTCCCTGATAATCTGCAAAAGGCGCGCCCTTAGGTCCACCGTTCCGCCTCCTTTGTCGATGCATTGGATCTGAATCCGCGGGGATGAGTTTGATGCCAACGCCATGCGGTATCGATAATCTGCTCCAACTTGCCATACTGCGGGTGCCATCCCAACTTTTTCCCGATCTTTTCGGAGGATGCGATCAATATCGGCGGGTCTCCAGCCCTCCGTTCCATCTCTATGGTGGGTATGGTTCTGCCCGTTACCGTAGACGCGGCCTGGATGATCTCTCTAACAGAAAATCCTTTTTCATTTCCCAGGTTAAAAATATCAGACCCCAGGCCCGTATGGAGCGCCTCGAGGGCCAGGATATGAGCCTCGGCGAGATCTTCAATATGAATGTAGTCCCGAATACAGGTTCCGTCGGGAGTGTCATAATCGGTTCCATAAATGGGAACCTTGCGGCCTTTTGTTAAGAGGGTCTTTAACACATTGGGGATGAGGTGGGTTTCCGGATGATGATCCTCGCCTATGAGGCCATCAGGATCTGCACCAGCTGCGTTAAAATACCTAAGCGAAATGTATTGGAGTCCGTGCGCAACTTTACACCTCTCGAGGATTTTCTCGAAGATGAGCTTCGTGTCGCCATATGGATTTATCGGGAAAAGGGGAGAATCTTCCTCAATGGGAACTCGAGGGGGATTTCCGTAGACGGCGGCCGAAGATGAGAATACCATCTTTTTCACCTTATGCTTCAACATTGCACCCAAGAGTATTAAGCCCTTACTGACATTATTGTTGAAGTACTTGAGCGGATTTTTCACCGATTCCCCCACTAAGCAGTCGGCCGCCAAATGGATGACCGAATCGATTTCATGGGAGGTGAAAACCTCCTCGAGGGTCCCTCCGTCTCCTATATCGCCCTGGATAAAGGTTCCCCCGGTAACCGCTTCACGGTGTCCTGTCTGCAAGTTATCGAGGATGATGGTCTGCATCCCACGTTCTAAGACCAATTTCACGGTATGGCTGCCAATATAACCAGCTCCTCCGGTTATCAGAACCGTGCCCACCGCGTGTCCTCCCGCCAATTCAAGGACTACAACTCCTGGCGATTATAATAATTCATTGATCTTTTTACGTCAACAAAAACCGGCGGAGAGGCAGGGAGTTTGCTGTGGATAAGAAATGATTCTTTCCATGAGCGACTACTCTTGTCTCCTTGCTTCAAAGCTTTCTGGCCTGTTGCCCGAATTCCTCTTCGCTCAGAGTTTCGTGTCCGTTATAAGTTATTTGTCATTTGGATTTTGGACTTTGATATTTAGCATTTAATATTTGATATTTCACCTTCCGCCCCCAACTTTCTTACCTCTTCATTCTTAATTTTCCCCCTCCGCTTCAAACCTCTATCCTCCAACCTCAAACGCTAGCTGCTTCCCACTAACGCGGCACTGAATAACGTTCGCTCCGAACTCAGGAAACTCCATAGAGTGGGCCAGGAGTATCATGGTGAAAGATCGGAAGTATGCTCACTACTAAAGGTCTCTCGGAGTAGGGCAAGGGCTTCCTCCCGATCTCCTATTTCCCCCCTCACCTGTTTTTCTCGAATGTAACGAAGGATGTAGCCCACAATGGGACCTGGTTCATAGCCGAGCCGGATTACATCACTACCCGTGACGAGGTTGGGGGGACTTATAATATTCCCCTCCTCACAGAGATCCTTAATGCGGTGGCAAAGTTGAGCCAGTTTCTTGTCCTTTCGGGATTGTCCCTCAGAGGACCTGGCACGTTGTTCCAAGAGGGAGAAGGTGATCAGAAGCTTTACGGGAACCCCCACTCGATGGATGAATTGCTTAAGGGCCTTTTGATCAATCCTCGCTTGGGACAGCTTCAATAGGTCCGCATGGTGATCCATAAGCTTCTGGACCAGTTCTATGAAGTAGTTTGAAAATTTCATCCTCGTCATTATTTCATAGGCCAGCAGAGATGGGGATCCCTCGCGTTGGTGGCGCAGAGCAAGGATTTTCCTCATACTAGTAAATAGAGCGACATAGGAAAGGATGAGCCTTTCCTCCACCGATAAGTGAAGATCCCCGTCCCATTCTGTCCAGTGGCCGAGGTATCTGAGGAATTGGAGATAGTGGGAGAAAACGTCCGTCCGGAATAGGATCCTCCCCCCCAGACCCTGGTTCATACCGAGTTCGGGGAAAATCTCCGAGAACAGGCCGAGCGCGGCCAATTCTTGCATGGCTATGAAGGGCTTTGGTGAAAGGAGAATCCTATCGAGTTCCGCCTTTATCCTCTCCACGGGAATGCTCCTCACCAAGTTCGTCTTCCGCCGAATAACCCTTTTTGTCTTTCCATCCAACCGAAAATTCTCCAGAATGCAAAGGTATCGCACCCCTCTGATCATCCGAAGGGGGTCTCGATCGAACCCATCGGGAGAAACCATTCGGATGAGCTTTTCATCGATATCCGCCTTTGACCCGGGATGAAAGTAAAATCGACGCTCGTGGAGGGAATAAGCCATTGCATTGATGGTAAAATCCCTTTTCCCGAGATCCTCTCCTATTGTGGACCCATCCATGGCACTGAAGTCGAGGATATTAGTTCCCAACAGAATCCGGCAGACCCTCTGTTTCTCATCCCTTCCAATGGAGAAGAAGTGGCCCTTGAGTTCCAAGGCCAGTCGGGGGATAAAACCCATATCCCGTCGTTGAAGGATGAAATCGTAATCCCCTCGATCACTGCCGAGGACCAAATCCCGAATAGTACCTCCGACGAGGTAGAGCTTTGTCCTCTCCCTTTGAACGATTCCGTCAAGGGTCATCAGTACTCGATCTCGATGGATTCTTTTGCTGAGTTCGTGGACTTTGAACATAAGGGGATGCCGAGTTGAAGAATAAGGTGTTTTGTAATAAGGACAGTCGGGATCAGATTAAGTCAAAGCAGTGCGATTGTCAACGGAGCCTTCCCTCTAACCCTTGCAGGACGAGTTTTCGCGAGTAGGATGAAGGGATAAAAGGGTTTCATAGATCTGTGAAGAACTGGAAAAACGAGATCTAAGCGCGAAATTTTGCAGTGCTGGGGTGCTACAGTGCTGCAGTCTCTTTCCGGAAGCTTGACATTCTTTCAATCTGTGTGATACTTGTTATAAATCTCCATTTTTGCTTAACTTTTGGCACCGCAGCTAAGGAGGGTTTATTATGGCAAGGGACATTCTCGTTGCCGATCACAACAAGGCGGCCCATAGGGCCTTTGAGGAGATATTCAAGGAGACCGATTACAACCTCATTTTTTCGGAAAACGGCGAGGATGCCCTCTTAAAGATGAAGTTGTTCAAACCGGCCCTTGTTATTGCCGATATTACTATGCCCGATAAGAGTGGGAAAGAACTCTGCCAGATGCTCAAAGGAGACCCCGATCTGGACAAGGTTCCCTTTGTTCTTTTGGGAGGGCCTTTCGACGAGGATATCGATGAGGAAAAGAACCAGGCGAGGGCAGATGGATCCATTACCAAACCCCTGAAGAGGGAGTCTATCTTAAAATTGGTAGATGGATTGCTGACGGGTGAAATAACGGAGGGGACAAAGGAGGCCGAAGAGAGGATCATGGAACTCCATCCCATTGATGAAGTGGCCGAAGCGACAAGCGCTGGGGGGGAAGAAGAGGTGATAGACCTTGTGGATATAATCGAGGAACCGGCAGCCAAACCCGAAGAACCACCGCTCGGACCTCCTGCAGCAGCTAAGGAAACTGCAGGGACGAGCGAGTTGGATGAAGCGGCGATTTTGGGGAGGGAAGCCCTCGCTGCCCTCGAATTGCCGGAGGATATGGGGTTAGAAAAGGGTGAAGAAGCAGTTCAAGCCCCGGAGATGGAGGGGCCTGCGCCGGAGTCCGAAGTGGTCCCGGATTTGGAAACCGAGCCGGCCAAGATGGAGGATAGGATTTCCGCAGAAGGGGAGATGGCGGGGTTCGATGCCGTCGAGCAAGAGCGCCCGGTTCTCTCCGAGGGACCTGCTGAGCCTGAGGGATTGGAGTTGAGGGCTGAGGGGGGTACGGAGGGG
>CAYFXP010000188.1:0-10894 GCA_964346935.1 uncultured Syntrophobacterales bacterium | reverse complement strand
AGACCTGAACATCCGTGGCCACCGGGCCAATCGAAACCCGCGATGCCATCAACCGGGGAGAGCGTTTCCCCGTTGCATCCTCTGTGGTGCTGTGTCTAATATGGAGGTAAGGCCCTATGAAGAAGGGCAAGATCATGCCACTGAGGCCAAGGAAGAGGGCCAGGTCCGATACCTCAGCCGAGGCCACTGACTACGCCAGGCAGTGGTTTGATCTCTCCGGGAATGTCCAGGTGATGTACGCCCAGGGCCTAAAGGACGGATTTGTAAAGGGCTGTCTCGATGCCAATAAAACCTTTATCCACATCCATGAGGACCTACTGCCGGCAAACAAGGCCATCGAGGTCAAGGCGATAGATGCCGCGTGTCTCGATGCCGGGGTCCTGGCCAGGCGAATGACCAGGCTGTACCTGGCGGGGAAAAACCGAATACTCCCCTTCGATGTAATTTGTGCCGCAGCCATGGAATTGCTTGGAGGGACACCCCCGAAGGAAGTCGGGCAACACCTGGCATCTCTCAGGCGTATCTTCACCGAATCGCCCGGACCAAGTCACTAAACCACAGGGAGGGAGGCATGGAGAAAGATCTACAGCCCATCACAGAAGAAACTCAGCGTCTCCATGAGCCTAGCTGGACTTTCTATTTCGGGTTACTTAATCTCGATCCTGAGGACTCGAAAGCGATAGCCGAATACGTAAAGGTAGATTCCTTCTATGCCAGCATCGCCCTAAAGGACATTGAAGCATTTATCCAGACCGCGAGATGGGCCTTGAAACAGCTAATCCAAAGAGGAAACATCTCCTTCCATGTTCAAAGGCGAGTCTTTCGGGTCTCTCTCTTGCTCTAATGGGATCCGTTGAATAGAACATGCATTCGTTGATTCGGCCTCAATCACGGTCATGCAACATTTCAAACGCAAATCGAAAGCATCAGAGGCATCCCTCCATTTAAGCCCTTAGCGGAAGATGATCTGAATCGCACCCGGCGATTGGCCCAAATCAAGCCCACCAATTAACGCCTCGCCTCATAAACCGCCAAATAGATCTTCCTTATAAGTAAAAACATTTTTTTTGTAATTATTTGAAAATAGGAGATATTACAAGGAAATTTAAGATTCAGAGAGTAGTGGATTTTAATTCTCTTAGCAATATTTAATAAATAAGTATTTGATTATATTGAGTTAATAGTCAAAGATGAAATCCAGAGAGAAATTGTTGTAATTTCCCATAACAAAATTGTATTTTGTTATTACCCTATGGTATTAAATGGGGTGAAGGAAGCGGGAGGATTTTACATCCCAGCGAAGGAGGGAATTAGAATCATGGCCAAATCACGACGAATTTCTTTACTAACGGTGCTGTTCGTGTGCGGAACGTTATCCGCTTTTGCCCAGGAGGCATCGTGGAGGGGACAGGATGCTGGCGGCAACGTCTCATCCGATGAAGGGGAAAATCTCTACAGGATATTCAGTAATTGCCTTGCAAAACGTCTCCTCGCAGCGTCTGAAAAAGAGAGGTTACTATGTTACAGCTCTTACTATGCCTATAGCTCTAATAATGGATCTTCCGAAGATCCCGACACCACGCTGGGCCGTGCCGCCCTGGGGGCCTTTGTGGACACATTTGGAAAGACTCCCCTCGGGGAGAGGCTTGCAAGGAAAATGAGGAGGTATTCCAGGGTCGAGTACACAAAATATAGATCAGAAAAAGGGGGAAGGCTCTATGCCTTGGGAAAGAAGGCCCCGAAAGATGAAGAAAGGGACTATTGTTGGTTACTGAGATGTGTGGTTTACCAAAATTCGCCGTTTTCAATGGAACTTCAAGGATCCTTTCAGGGTTCGAATCTGACCGCTAGATTCGCAAGTGATGACTTCGTGATCGGGTTTGGTAACAAGAAAATGGATGATTTTGTGAGCTCAATAGCTCATCGCAAGGATGCCACGGTTCATTTCAATGTATACTATGACTTAGAAGGTTCGTACTTCGCCAGAGTCAGTATTCTCTTCTGAGCCATAGCCCCTGATTCCAATCCTATCTTCTAAGCTATCTCTTCAGAAATACGAATTCCTTATGGCCCTGCATTTTTGTTTAATACAA
This sequence comes from uncultured Syntrophobacterales bacterium, assembly GCA_964346935.1. Classification (GTDB taxonomy): domain Bacteria; phylum Desulfobacterota; class BSN033; order WVXP01. The sequence goes on along the minus strand of CAYFXP010000188.1, from coordinate 8,801 downwards.
GATTTGTTCATCCAGGCCCGATCCCGATTATGCAATATTTCTTCCGCAATTCGATAGTTCTGGTCAGACCTGAAGAAAAGGCCATAGCAAATCCGCTATGGCCTTTAACATCCTTATGGAAAGAATTACCCCCTGAAAATATTCCTCTTGGGGACTGGTTTAGCTCTCGATAAGCCCCATCTTCACGAGAATGTCGCGCAATTGAGCCCTCGTCTCATCGCTTAGCGTCCCTATGGGCTTTCTGCATCGCCCACCCGGCAGCCCCATCATGGTCAAGGCTTCCTTCACTACCACCGGGAATGTCCCCAGCCCGAAGGCGGCCCGCAAGGGCGCCAATTCCCGCTGATACTGCTTGGCCCTCTCATAGTCGCCCTCTTTGTAGGCCTGATAGATCCCCACGATGAGTTTTGGAGCCACGTTTCCCGTTGCGGCGATGGCGCCTGCTGCGCCATACATGAGGGCTCCGTAGATCAAGCTATCCCTGCCCATAATTACCTTAAAACGAGGCGGACAGAGCCGTATCATCTCCGCCACCTGGGTGAGATCCCCGGAGCTGTCCTTTATCCCCGCAAAGTTGGGCACTTCCTCCGCCAGTCGAGCGAGCGTAGCCGGGGTTAAAGCCACCCCACCCGTTCGCCCGGGATTATTATAACAGAGGACGGGAATCTTCACGGATTGGCAAATATCCCTGATATGCCCGTAGAGCTCCTCCTGATTCGGGCTGATGAAAAACGGGGTGATGACGGAGACACAGTCGGCCCCGGCCTTTTCGGCGTATTGTGAAAGCTCGATGGATTCTCGGGTTGTTATGGCGCCTGTGTTGGGCATCACAAACACTCGGCCCCGAGCCTCCTCCACCGCAATGCCCATCAGTCGCTTCTTCTCCTCGTTGGTCAGGGCAAAGAACTCCCCCTGACTTCCCACTGGAAAGAGGCCGTGGACCCCGCTCTCGATCAAGTAGTTGATGATCTCCCTGAAACCCGCCTCATCCACATTTTCGTTCTCGTCAAAGGGCGTTACGACTGCTGGAATGATCCCCTCAATTTCTTTTCCCATGGATTGCCTCCCCCTCATCACCTGACTCTGAAGTTTTCACCTAAATCTTAACCTCAACCTTAACCTCCTCACTCCATAGTCACGCCACTCCAGCACCGTTATTCCATATTCTTGATCTTATCGAAATTCCCATCCCAGGCCGCCTCCAGAATGGGCCTCATGTATTCGTCAACCAGGTCGGCATTCAGGGGAACGGGCATATTCCTCAGTTTCATATCCAACTGAGGGTCTTTTGCGGCTTTAAGGCAACGCTCTATATGATCCCTGGTCACCCCCGGCACCTCGGAGAGGTGCGTTGGAAAATTCAGAAATTCGCTGAACTTCACCATGCCGCTGGCCACCGCAAGGCCCAGCTCACGGCCCGATAGCCTCTCCAGGTCTTCATCGATGTATCCGTGTTTCTTGAATATTTCGCCCAGAACTCTCAACTGGTCCTCAACGGCGGGAGCAAAGAAGACGGCATAATAGGGGTTCATCAGGGCGCAGGCCCTCCCGTGGCTCAAAACGTCCACTAATGAGAAGCTTGTTAAATGGGCCCCCGAGGTGCCGCCAATCATGATGGCGTATCCGCCCAAGTCGGTGCCCAACCCCAACATGGTTCTCGCCTCGGTGTCGCTGGGATTCTTCACCACGGCCGTCAGGCCCTGGATGATCAGCTCCAGGGCCAGTTCCGCCGCCTGCTGAGCCTTGGCACGCACGTCACCAGCCGAGCCGATGTAGACCTCAAGGCAGTGGGCTATTCCATCCAATCCGCCGTCCAGGGTAAGGCTCATGGGCTGCGTCACCGTCACGTCGTAATCGAAGATGCACCGAGGGGGAACTATCGCCTCATCCACAATGAGCTTCTTCTGGCCTGCAACCGGATCGGTGATGTTGGAATACTTGGTCAGGTGGGCTCCTGAGCTTGCCGCCAGCATAATAGCCACTACCGGCATAACAGTCCGTCCCGTCTCCTGACATACCTTGGTCACTTGCCCCGTTCCGAAAAAAGGGTCGATTTCGGGTTGGATGTCGCCCAGCGTCGCAAGGGTCGCAGCGGCCTTACAGGCATCGATACCAGAGCCGCCGTCGGACACGACCAATACCTCCGGGTGTTTGTGCATAATGTGGCTGTGGATTCGGTAAACGTCCACAAACGGGGCGTTGGGAGCGGCTGACCTGACCACGTCCACCACCTCAACGCCGGCTTTATCCAGCGATTTCAGGATCCTGTCCTTAATGGCTTGATACCACTCGAACTGGATGGGGCCGATAACCATCGCCCTCCTGCCCATCTGGCCCGCGAATTTACCCGCCGCCTCATCCAGGACACCGCTGCCGAAGGCATAGGCGTCCCCCTTGAACTCCCTCAGTATGGCTTCGGCTCTCTCCTTTATGGCTTCCATCTCTATCCCCCCGTTCAGAAAAGAGATTCTCGATCCCGCATAGATACCTCTACTCCCACTCGGGGATGGTGTCAATAGAATTGAGCTTATGAAAGGATTGTCACGCTTCGGGGTCGGTGTCCAACCCCATGGTCTCCGCCACCAACACCGAGAGGTCCTTTACCTCTAAGCTCTTCCTTTCCGCTCGCAGCAACAACTGTTTAAAACAGAGGGAGCAGCAGGTCACGATCATCTGAGCCCCCGTCTCCACCGCTTCTTCGACCCTTGATTCCGATATCCTGATGGCCATCTTGGGATAGAGAACGTTGACTGTCCCCCCTCCACCGCAGCACCAAGCGTTCTCACGGTTTCTCTTCATTTCCACAAGCTCGAGCCCTGGGATGCGCCGTAAAATCTCCCTGGGTTGTTCATAAATCCCTTGATGGCGGCCCAACCTGCAGGGGTCATGATAGGTAACCTTTAAGGAAAGCGGCTTTTCGAAACGGATCTTTCCCTCCTCCATGAGAAGGAGCAATGCCTCGCTGATGTGCAGGACTTCGAACCTTCCTTTTCCACCTTTTTGCGGATAAAGGTTTTTCAACGCGTTGTAGCAGTCTGGGCAGGCCGTCACTACCTTCTTCGCCCCTGCATCGACAATCCGCTGGATATTGTGCTGTATCATCTCCTCCGAGTCGGAAACAGAACCATAGTAGGATTGCGGGATCCCACAACACCACTCCTCATCGCCCAAATAGGCAAGAGTAATCCCTGCTTTTCTAAAAATCTTCACAATAGCATGGGCGGTCTCGGGATAGGAATACGAGCCGTAGCATCCAGCGAAGAAAAGAAATTCCCCGTGAGATGGAAGATCTAAGCCCTTGGCCCATTCCCCTCGCTTGAAGGGGTTCATTCCCTAGGGATTCTTATCCCTATCCATGTTCGCGTCAATTTCATCCAAGACCCTAAAGTTTCGAAGGCCTTTGCGGAAAATATCTTCTTTTTGGGCCTTGACAATCTCGGGGGTATCAACTTTGGTGGGACAATGAGCCTTGCAACTCCCGCAGCCAAGGCAGGTAAATATCCTCTCCGCCAGGGCTTCGGAGTAATCAATCTCCCCCTCGAGGATCCCCCGGGCGACGGTAACTCTTCCTCTGGCGTAGGTCGATTCAAACCCGAGTTCCTCACGGATAGGACAAATCCGAAAGGCACCTCCCAGAATCTGTTCTCGGCACCATCCACAGCGGAAGCAGTTATATATCTCTTTTTTGACCTTTTCCAGTTCCACGATTTCCCCTCACAGCAATTTTGGATTCAACATCTCCTGGGGATCGACACAGGTTTTGATTTTTCGGTACAGCTCATAGAAATGGCCCAATTTACCCCGCAGATACGGGCTGAGATGGCCGACCCAGTAGGGGCTCACTCCCAGTCCAAACATGAGCTCTGAAAGATCCCCCAGATATCCCCTCATGGTCTCCCAGGCTTTTCCCCTTGATTCATTGCAAAAGAGGGCCACGGGAATATTGACGGAATTGGTCTCCAGCAATCCCCCCAAGCTCCATTTTATCTCCAATTCTGTCATCTCGCTTTTTCGGGACTCGAAGAACTTGATAATCTCTCCGGCGATCCGGGGATATTGCAGGATGGGGATAAACCCCGCCACCTCCAACCATCCAGGGCCAGCCTTGCCAAAGGCCTCTGCCCTTGTCGTAAACCGTCCCCCATAGTATGTCTCACCAAAGCCAGGGATCTCCTGGCCCCGGGCCTCATTCATAATCTCTCGGCTCAATTGTCCGAGATCCTCCATCTCCGTGCTTCTCCCCCTGAGCATGTATACCAATCCAGCCTGGCCTCCGACCTCTTCGGGAATGGGATAAACGAACACCCGGCTGTCGAAGGCAATCCTGTGTTTCGCAATACCATGGAGCCCCTTAATCCCGTCCTCGAGAGTTGGGAAGGAGAAGGCAAAGTATTTCTCCGCCTCATGGAGGGGATATATCCTCAGGGATACCTCCGTGATCGCCCCCAAGGTGCCATGGGAACCGATGAAAAGGCCTGCCAAGTCGATGCCATTGCAATCCCTGGCGATCATCAGGTTGGCCGGGTTGGCCCCGGATCCGGTTTTAATGAGTTGGCCGTCCGGAAGGACAACCTCCATACCCAATATCTGGGACCCTAGCCCCCCGTATCGGGCAGCACCCATACAGATGGCTGCCACAGCGATGGATCCGCCTACGGTTGCGGACGGCGCCGACCAAGGGCCTTCAAGTCCCAGGACCCAACCCCTTTCCTTCAGATACATTATGACCTCCGTCCAGGTGATTCCAGCTTCCACCAAAACGGACATCGACTCTTCGCTGAGAGCTAAAATCCTGCGCATTCTGGTTAAATCGACCATAATGGAAGAGGGATCGAGGGGGATGGGCGCTCCGCACATGCTGGAACCAGCCCCTCTGAGAACGAGGGGTACCTTTTTTCGATTGCCCAGATGAAAGAGGTCGACGATCTGATTCTTTTCCCTGGGAACAGCGACATATGCGGGCATCTTCGGGAGCAATGATCCCGCATCTCTGGAGTAGCAGATTCGCTCAAAGTCATCAGCAGAGACGTTTTCGGAACCTAACACTGCCACCAGCTCATCGTACAAAGTCTTTCCCGCCATTCACATAACCCCTTTTCCCGCGAAGCCGAATTTCATTGCCATTCCTGATGAATCTCATCGCTACCCCTCGAGCTCTTCCGGAGCTGAAAGGGGACCCGGAGAAATTACGTCAACGAGGCCTCGCAGGACTTTAAAATTGATTTCACGTCCTCCGGCTCCAGCGTATGGTACGGGTGCTGCATGACGTCATCCAACAACCTCTTCGGCCAGACGTCGTAGCCTGGGTTTTCCTCGAATATCCACGTATCACGGGCCGGCTCAAGAACGACCTCGGGGTTAAAATGCCAACCAATATCGTAGACCTCTTCAGGATCTCTGCCCATAAATACGAGCTTTCCTCGGTACTTCCCCTTTACAAGATAGACGTTGGGACAGACATAGTAGATCTTCCAGGCCTTCTCTTCCAATGCCCTTTTCGCAAACCTTGCGATCTGATCGGGATGGACGCTAGTTTCTACATTGATGTGCATGTGGGTTGTATCGGGACGAGCCGCGATTTCCAGCCCCCTCTCCCAATGATCCGAATAAAAATAGTCCTCCAACTGCTTCTCCTCTGCGGGGCCGACCTCTCTGAATTTGAATTCCCTGTAGAATTCATTGATATACCAACGATTCCAAACGAGAAGGTTACATCCTCCTTCACCCCCATCAGTCGGTTTTACCGGAACATCCTCCTTGAAGAACCACTGAAAGTCGAAGTGGGGCTTGCCCTTCGGCTCAATCCCATGTAGCGATCCCATTCCAGCTACGGGAGACATATGGTCGATTCTCCGCACGCTGGGCCATCCCCTCAGGTCCAGATACCCCGTGATGACCGTCTCCAAAGATTTTGGATGGATGCAGGTGTTCACGTATGCGTGGATATGGGTCCCCTCGGGATCCGGCCCTTGCAGGGATGCCATCAACCGTCGCCAATGATCTGACAATACGAAATAATCGGTAACCCCTTGAATCAAATCTTCCCTTCTCATGCTCTTCGTCCTCCTCACAACTAATTTTACCGTACATCGCGAGCAACCTTCACGGATCTTTTCGGTCGTAGGACCCGGGAGTCAGGGGGGGTGAAAAAACGCAACTCAATACGAGGGGTTCGCCTCCTTCCACGATGACCTGATGATCGACCAGGGGGGGTATGTAAACAGCCACCCCTGTCTCCAATCTCCGTCTCTCAGTGCCGATTATCATCTCCCCTCTTCCAGAGATCACGTAGAGTATCTCCTCCTCCTTGCCGTGCTGGTGAGCGGTTGGCTTTGAATCGGCAGGAAACTCCACGATGCCAAAGACCATATTTTTGCAACCTCCGGCTGAAGGCCCTACCAACATCTTCCAAACCCTTCCCGGCAAATCCATCCCCTTTACGTCCTTGACGTGAGTGTGATACATCTCGGGTCTCCTTCTCCTGAGAAAAAGGGTGTTCCGCCCCCTCCCCCAAAGGAGGCAAAAGGGCGGAACACCGTTATACCTCCGCAGCAATCATTTGATGGTCGCGTAGATCTCCTCGATCCTGCCCGCCGCTTCGGCCAAGGCCTTTTCAGGTGTCAGCCCCCCAACGATTACCCTTGAGCACATATCCGTGTAGATATGCCTGGCATACACCTCAGCGGCCGCAGCGGTCATAGGACCTGGGTCGCTCGGGAGAACCGAAATTCTGGCATTCTCCAAAACAGCCTTGAAATTTTGGTTCTGTTGCCAGTATGGCAGCTCCGCAATACTATTGTAGACGGGCGCGGCCTGCCCGGTGGCTGATTCCGTGTACTCCTTCAAATTCTTGGGGCTCATGATGTGCTTCACGAGATCCTTGGCTAACTTTGCTTGCTTCGTCTTTTTGAAGATACCCCAGTGCCAAAGGGTCATCCTCGAAAAGGCGCCTGCAGGCCCACCCGGCATCCGGGTGATAAGGCTGTCCTTCTCCAAGGGATGCTTTTTCTTCACCAGGGCAAAATAGATACTGGCGCTGTTTTGAGTCTGACCAATGCTCCCCTTGAGCCAGGCCTCGTTGTTGGAGGGATCTGTCCAACCTTCGGCCCCCGGGCACTGGATCCTCTCCCCCCCTTTGTACTTGGTGAAGGTCCCCGTTGCCCATTTCAGGGCCGCCAAGGTTTGTGGCGAATCGAAGGTGAGCTTCTTGCCCGTCTTATCCGCCAGCGAGGCGCCGAAACTTCGCATCAGGAGCATGAAGGTCCCATCCCCATCGACCGATCGATTGAAGGTTTGACCGAGGCCATAAAAGGCCTTTGCGGGATCCGTAGTCTTTTCCGCCACCGCGATCACCTCATCCCATGTCGTGGGGGGCTTCAATCCCGCCTTGTTCAGGACGTCTTTTCGAACATACCAGACCCCCACCATATTAAAGTGAGGAATCGCCCAGATTTTCCCATCAAACTGAACGCTGGGATAGGCGGCTTCGAAGAGGCCCCCATTGTCCTTAAAGACCTTCCTAGCCAACCCGGTGATATTGAGCAATTGCCCCATTCCGTGATACCGGGCGGGACCCACCTCGGGGAGAAACCCGACATCCGGAACAGCGGCGGCCTCAATGGCGGCAACGTATTTCGTCCCGATATCCGCATAGGTCACGTACTGGATTTGAAGCTCAACATTTTTCTCCTTGGCCCAATCGCGGATCTGTCCCTCCAGCACTTCATTGGCATCGGAGACGAAGGTTCTCAGCAGCCAGATCTTCAACGGCGCTTTTCCGTATGAAAGGCCCGACCCTAATAGCACCAAGCAGAGAGCCATCACCCCTATGCAAACCCACATTGACTTTCTCATTTTCCTCCCTCCTTTCCTGTACAAGCCCCAATTTCACGGGACTTCAATGAATTGATTCGATCCATTCCGTGGCATCCCTCCTTTCTTAGGCTATTTCCGGGTTCACCTCCTTTCTCCTTGATTTAGCCTTTAACGGCCCCCATCATGAGTCCCCCTATCATGTATTTCTGGAGATAAATGAAGAAGATGACCACCGGGATGGTGGTAATGACGGAGGCCGCCATCAGCTGTTGCCAAAGGTAGACATCCCCCATAATCAGCTCCTGGATACCCACTGAAAGGGTTTTGAGCTTCGCATCCTGAATGAAAATCAGGGCATAAAGAAACTCGTTCCACGCCAGTATAAAGGCGTTGAGGCCCGCTGCCAGAATTCCTGGAGCGCAGATGGGCAACAGGACGTAGAAGAATGATTGCATCCGAGACGCCCCATCGATGAGGGCAGCCTCTTCCAGCTCCGCGGGGATCGACCTGAAAAAGCCCATCATGAGCCACGTACAGAGGGGAATGGAGAACGTGGGATAGACCACGATCAGCGACCATAATGAATTGATCAACCGAAGCGATCTCAGCACGTAGTAGAGCGGGATGAAGAGAACAGAGCGTGGAACGAGGTAAGTGATCAGGATGGAACTGGAAATGGTGCCCCGGCCAAAATACTTGAGCCTCGTAAGGCTGTATCCCCCCAGACATCCGACTGCCACGGATATCAAGGTCGCCGCAAGTGAGACGATAAAGCTATTCCGGAACCAGTAGATGAAGGCTGTTTTCTTGAAGAGCTCCCTGTAATTCTCCAGGACTAGAGGCTTCGGGAAAAATAGCGAATCCGCAGTATACATCTGCTTGTATCCCTTAAAAGAGGTACAGGCCATCCAGTAGAATGGAAAGAGAACCACGAAGACAAATGTTAACAGCAGAAAGATGATTCCCAGCCTGAACATCTTATTTTT
>CAYFXP010000187.1:0-1881 GCA_964346935.1 uncultured Syntrophobacterales bacterium | reverse complement strand
GGGATATCGGCTGAGTTAGTTCGACGGATGGGAAAGATTCTCCTCATTGGGTTTCCTCATGGAAAAGTAACCATCGATTTATCTCGACTGGGGCAGCGCAATGTTCACATCTTTACCGTGAGAGGAGAAAGCCGCGCCAATTGCGCCCGGGCGGCAAAGCTTTTCGGGTTAGGACATGTAAATCTCCGTCCATTGATCACCCATACCTTCCCGCTAACACAAATAGAGAAAGCCCTCCATACATTCAAAAACCGCGATACGCGGGCCATGAAAGTCCTGGTCAAGCCGAATGAAGAACGGTAGACAATCCGTGAGGAAAGCCATCCTGATCATCGGAACGCTTGACACAAAGGAAGAGGAGATCCTTTTTTGCCGCGATCGGATCAAGGAAAGAGGGTATGACGTTCTGCTGATGGACACGGGGATTCTCCATGGCCCCACGTTCAAACCAGACATCAACCGGTTCCAGGTTGCAAAAGCAGGGGGAGTGGACGACCTGAAGGCCCTTGCCGCCAGCGGTGATAAGGGACGTTGTATTCAAACCATGATTGAAGGGGCTGCCATTGAAGCAGCCCGCCTTTACAAGGTCGGGGCGTTTCAGGGTGTTCTCGGAATTGGGGGCGCGCAGGGGACAGCTATCTGTTCCTCAGCCATGCGCGCTCTGCCGATGGGCGTTCCAAAATTGATTGTTTCGACCATTGCCTCGGGACGCGCTACCTTCGGCCCATATGTTGGAACGAAAGATATCACCATGATGCACTCCGTGGCCGATATTCAGGGACTCAATTTCTTGACCAAAAAAATTCTCACCAATGCAACGGCGGCCATCTGCGGTATGGTCGAGGCCTCTGAAGAGGGAATGCCTCGGTCCCGCAAAAAAACGGTGGCTCTCTCAATGCTGGGTACGACAACTCGAGGGGCGCTTCGGGCAAAGGGCATCGTTGAGGGCAGCGGGTTTGAAGTGGTCGCCTTTCACCAAAATGGGACGGGCGGAATCGCTATGGAGGATTTGATACGGGAGAAGGCTTTTCAGGGAGTTCTGGATCTCAATCTCCACGAAATTGGAGACCGGTGGTACGGTGGGCTTCATGGAGCGATTCGGCCTGATAGGCTGGAGGCTGCGGGTACAATGGGGATTCCGCAGGTGGTTGCCCCGGGCAGCATCAATTACGTGGTCCTCGGCCCCCTTGAGGAACTTCCCGCCGAGATCCGTGCCCGAAAACTCATCGTCCATAACCCGACCTTGACGCTGGTACGTCTGACACCTGAAGAACTTCGGGAAGTTGGCAGGGTAACTGCGGAAAAGCTCAATCTCTCAATCGGCCCTACGCGAGTTTTTATCCCCTTGAGAGGGTTTTGCGACCCGGACAGGGAGGGATTTCCACTATGGGGTCCCGAGGGAAATCAAGCATTTATCGAATCACTTGCAGAAGCTATTCGTCCGGATATTCCAGTGGTTAAGTTAGATGCCCATATCAATGAACCGGATTTTATTGATCCTGTGGTGAGGGAATTCATCACGATAATCGATAAAACTGTTGAAGGTTAAGGAAACGGGGGAGGGAAAAATGAAGAGGCTCCATGACCGCGTTGCCTTGGTGACGGGCTCAGCGGCGGGGATGGGTCGGGCCATTGCCGAGGCCCTTCTCGCTGAAGGTGCAAGGGTGGTAATCAACGATGTGAACGATACCCTCTTGAAGAGCACTGTGGATGAGTTGAAGGCCAGGGGATTCACGGCCCACGGAATCAAGGCCGATGTGTCCAGGCGTGAAGAAGTCCTCGGGATGGTAGACGAGACCATCAAGCATTTCGGCCGCATCGACATTCTCGTCAATAACGCGGGTGGAGCTTTGAGCACTCCCCATGTGTTGCAGGAGGTAG
>CAYFXP010000186.1:0-2750 GCA_964346935.1 uncultured Syntrophobacterales bacterium | reverse complement strand
AGTGACGAAGGATGCAGCGCAACGCAGAAGTTGGACTTTTTACGAAGCCATCATAAGGGGATTAACCATAATCTTAATATGCTCTTCTGGTTTCCCCTCCAAAAGATCTATTCCCTCGGCAAATCGATGGAGGGGGAGTATCTTGCTGATCAATCGCCGTGGTTTAACTCTCTGCATGCGTAATAGTTCAATGGCCTCGGGAAAGTCCTCCATGAAATACGTCCTCGACCCGATCACGGTTAGCTCCTTGGCAAAGATAGCCCGATAAGGGACCCCTTGGCCTTCGGCCTGAGGCAGAGCGATCAATATGAGACGCCCATCGGGACGGAGCATGTCCTCAGCGTCCATGAGCGTTTTTTCCGTGCCCACTACATCGAAGACAATATCCGCCATCCCCGTGCTCCTCTGAGTAAAGGAAACCAGATCTTCCTCCTGCGGATTGCAGATCAGCTCCAGCCCCATCTCCCTGGCCACGGCCCTACGTTGGGCAATGGGCTCAGATAGAATCACCTCGGATGCGCCGCAAGCCAGGGCTACTTGGGCAATTAGCATTCCGATGGTCCCACCCCCGATAACAACAACCGTGTCGCCTCCACGAGTACCAGCCCGCCGATTGGCGTGGACGCCAACAGCAGTGGGCTCGACCATGGCCCCGATCTCATCGGGCATATCCTTGGGCAGGGGGAAAACCCTCGTATAGTCGGCCACCACGCGCTCGGCAAAACAGCCCCCCGGAAGATGGACGCCGATGAACATGAACTCGGGGCAGTGGGGAAGGCGTCCGGCCTTACAGGCTTCGCATTTTCCACAGCCTACCGCTGGATATACCGTAACCCTGTCCCCTTTCTTCAATTGGGATTTTCGGGGTGGCGTTAAGACTTCCCCCATATACTCATGCCCCGGCACAATAGGATACCGAGCAAAGGGATTCCTCCCCCGGAGAAGGTGTACGTCAGTGCCGCATATTCCCGCCATCCCGACTTTGATCTCCACATCGTCTGCAGTTGGGATGGGATTTTCTATCTCTTGCAGTGAGAAGTCACCGGGGCCGTTAAGAATGATTGCTTTCATTTGTCATCGTCTCCCTGATCGAATGCCTCGCAGGAAGCAGGGCGTTCTTTCCTTTTATCATAATGGGAATTAAAGTCAAATCTCTCCGGGATATATGCGATGTGCTTGGGCAGTTTATCCGCGAGGTGCGACGGAGGGGCTTTGCTTCTCGTCGGGCATTTCTTTGATGAAGGCATCCCGTTGGAGGCCGAAGAGACTCCTGAGGGCCTGCCGCAACTCTTCTATAGTGGCGTATGAACAGGGGATGATGATGAGGGTGAGGAGCGTGGACACCGTCAACCCGAAGATGATGGAAAGGGCCATGGGGGAGAGGAACTTGGCCTGGCCGGAGGCGAAGAAGCCCAGGGGTGTCAGGCCAGCCACCGTGGTGATGGTGGTCAAAAGAATGGGGCGTAGGCGGAGCTGACCGGCGCGCAGGAGGGCTTGGAACAATGGTATCCCTTCACGCCTCAGTTCGTTGACGAAGCTGACCAAAAGCAGCGAGTCATTTACCACCACCCCGGCGAGGGCTACCATGCCCATCAGCGACAGTATCCCCATGGACAGCCCCATCACCACATGGCCCAGAACAACCCCATTAGCCGCAAAGGGGATGGCCAGCATAACTACCAGGGGTTGAATGTAAGACTTGAACAGGGCTCCCAGAATCAGGTAGATGAGTAGGACCGCCACCGCGAAACTCTTCAGCAAATCCCGGATGGATTCTTCCAATTCCTGGCGTTCGCCTTTGAACTCCAGTTTGTAACCCGGGTATCGCGCCTGCAGATTTGCAAAACGTTTTCGCACCTCGTTGGTGATCTGCAGGGTATTCCCCTCCTTTGTGTCTACATCCGCCAAAACCGTGATGGATCGTTTCTGGTCGGACCGGATGATCTTCGTGCTACCCGGTGCCTCCGTCAGTTCGGCGACTTCGCTGAAGTAAACCTTCTCGCCACCGGGCGTGGTGAGCACCAAATCCTCGACGCGGGAGGGCCGATCCCGAAAGCTCTCCGGGTATTTAACGACAATGGGGATGTCCTCATCGGATCTCAAGATCTTGGAGGATTCCGCCCCATAGAAACTGCTTCGTACCTGCCTTGCAATGGAGGCCACGTCCAACCCCAGGCTTCTCGCCTCGGGTCGGGCCACGATGCGCAGCTCCTTCTTTCCGGGAAGGAAGTCGTCGCGGATATCCTCGGTAGCGGGAAAGGTGCCCAAATACCCTTTCACCTTACCGGCAATTTCCTGGAGAACCGAAAACTCATCCCCAACCACACGGATTTCGATGGCGGGACCACCCGGGCCGGCCTGGGGCTTCATATATTGAATCTTGGTGGCACCTGGGGTCCCTGCGGTGCGCTTTCGAAGCTCATTGATAATTTCCTCGCTGGAGCGTTTCCGCTTGTAGGACTCTGTCAATTCCACGATGACCTGTCCGCCATTGGACCCGCGGACGATGCGATTGATGTCCAGAAAGATCAATCCAGTGTTCGACGCGACGGATTTGAGTTCTGTCGGAGGGAGGGCCTCCATGATGACTTTTTCGATTCGGGCAATGACATCGCGAGTATCCTCGATTTTGGAGGTCACCGGGGTTTCCACGTTGATGAAGAACTGGGTGGATTCGAATTCGTGGAACAGGGTAAAGGGAATTCGCGTCAACGCGAAGGTCACCATGATGGCTGTAATCCCGAGGCTGG
>CAYFXP010000185.1:0-12963 GCA_964346935.1 uncultured Syntrophobacterales bacterium | reverse complement strand
ATGAGATCTTGAGAGGTATAGTATTTCCTCACCCCGATTCTGACGCTCGAAGTCAGAAAACCAATCTTATCCCAATATCGGATTCTCGCCGCTTTGAATCCGAATAACCTCTGTATGTCCTTGGCCGAATAGAGCTTTTCCATGGCCCTCAGGATACCCCATGAGTTTATGAGCCACAGGCCATATGCAAATCCTTCCAAATCTATCACGGCCATCGACCGAGTCAAGGGGCTTTTTGATACTGGGGGTGCCGTTGTTCCATCGGTTCAGGGTTTTCTGGTCCATTGCCCATTTGACCCAAAATGTAGTATAGTAACCGTCCGGGAATATGCAATGCCTTCCCCCGGATAAGAACCAGATTAGGGAACGTCAAACTTGGTTTCGGTTCGACGAATACTCCCGAAATGACCAACCAACGGAGGGAGAGGAGAATGAAATCCGATTGGATCAGGAGGATCCTGGTGGTCGGAGCGGGGACTATGGGACACTCCCTCGCTCAGACCTTTGCCCAAGGGGGATATCCGGTAGCCCTCGTCGACGTCAACAGGCCAATACTGGACACGGCGGCAAGCCTCATCGCCTCCAATTTGAGGACGCTTGAGGATCTCAAGCTTCTGGGTAAGGAAAAGGCAAGGGAAATCATTGACAGGATCCATCTCCTCACGTCCTTAGAGGAGGGCGCCCACGATGCCGATTTCGCAATAGAGGCCATCTCCGAGGACCCGAGAGCAAAGGAGGATCTTTTCGGACGATTGGAAACGCTTTGCCCATCGAGGGCGATCCTGGCAAGCAACACCTCTTACCTTGACATATTCGAGTTCAAGACCCTTAAGAGGCTCGAAAAGATACTCATTACTCACTGGTATGCCCCTCCCCATATCATTCCCCTGGTGGATGTGGTGAAAGGACCCAGAACATCTCGGGAGACGGTGGAAACCGTGAAAAACCTCCTCACGAAGCTGGGGAAAAAACCCGTCGTCCTGAAGAAGTATATCCCGGGATACATCGTCAATCGATTACAACGTGCCCTGGCCAGGGAAATTTTTCACCTGCTTGACAATGGATATGCCACCCCAAAGAATATCGATACCGCCGTCAAGGCCAGCTTGGGCATTCGAATTCCCATTCTCGGCGTGGTGCAACGGTATGATTTTGCCGGAATCGATCTGGCCCACCAGTTCATGACAAATCCTTCCATCCATTTGGCCTTCGAGGATAAACCATCCGAAACCCTCAAGACGCTTGTCGATGACGGTCACCTAGGCGTGAAATCGGGAAGGGGGTTCTACGATTACACTGGCAAGAAAGTGGAGGAAGTCATGCGGGACCGGGATATAAAACTCATCAAGCTAAAAAACTTCTTGGAAACTCTCTGAAAACTCCGGCCCACCTCCTTCTGTGCCAATTTTTGTCAAAAAGCGAAAATATTTCAGGGAATTCCGCATCCCACTCCCAACCCTTGCTAATCATCTCTCCCGCATGCCCATGTATAAAGCGGCTCTCCGAAAACATCCCGTTGGAACACAATTTGCTTAACCCTACAAGCTGCAAGGAGATGCATCAAGGCGACCTTTTCAAAGATCCAGAGGTTGAAGATGGAGAAGTTCACCCGGTATACCCTTTTTTCCCTCATTGGTGGATTGGTCATTTTCATTGTCCTCTCTTTCCACAGTGTCCATCCCCTCCCTACAACAATAGAACGTGTTAGAATCATTACCCATCGACCTCCACTGACGTATCGATTGCCAGAGGAGATAACCTTTTGCGACGAGAGGATCCCCTTGGAAAAAAGAGGTGTTTGGGAACGATTGGATAAGGAATTTTTGCTTGCCATTGGAAATACCCCGCAGGTCCTGCTATGGCTCAAGCGATCCAAGCGATACTTTCCCTACATCGAGAGTAGACTAGCAGAAGAGGGATTACCCGAGGGCCTCAAGTATTTGGCCGTCATCGAAAGCGATCTCATACAGGATGTTCGTTCCCCCGTGGGGGCTGCAGGCCCCTGGCAATTCATGAAATCCACTGCCAGGAAAATGGGGCTCCGAGTCGATGGAGTAATCGATGAACGATACGATTTTCATAGGTCGACCGATGCAGCCATCAAGTATCTTAAAAGGCTAAATCAGCGCTTCGATAGTTGGACACTGAGCGTAGCGGCATATAACCTAGGGATGACTCGAATCCAATGGGAGATGAAGAGGCAGAGAATCAACGACTATTACTACCTGGAGCTTCCAGATGAAACGGAACGGTACGTGTTTCGGGCCATCGCGGCCAAACTGATCCTTTCAAAGCCCGAAAAATTCGGATTTTTCCTTGAACCAGATCAGTATTACAACCCCATCCCTCACGATATCGTAGGCCTCACGGTCAAAAGAGCAACATCCCTAAAAACCATTGCTGAGGCATCCCAAACCTATATTAAGGCCATCAGGGAGCTCAACCCGCAAATCCGGAAGCTCTCCCTCCCTCGGGGGAGCTATCGGATTAAAATCCCCAAGGGGAAAAAGGATATCTTTGAGGAGAATTTCGGGAAATCGATCCGCGAAGTCTATGTGGTCAAAAGAGGCGACAACCTCACCAAGATTGCAAGGCAGTACAGTATGAGCATTTCTGATCTGACGAGATTGAATGGAATTCGAAAAGTTGAAACCATCTACCCCGGGCAGAGGCTCATCATCGAGCAGGGAACATAGGTAGCCCGGGGAATATTATCGAGCTTACGAGAGCCCTACCCTTCCTTAATATCAACTACTTCACCTTCCGTTATCCTGATCAGATCACTAGGCGAAACGGCAAAGACAGCGTTGGGCGTTCCCGCGGCGGCATAGACCACGGTGAAATTCAAGAGGTCTTCATCGACGATGGTCCTTAGCCTTTTTTTGTGTCCCACGGGGGGAACTCCCCCTATGGAGAAACCCGTGGTCCTTCTAACGCTCTCCGCATCCGGTCTGATGACCTTCTTGCCGAGAAGTCGATGCAGCTTCTCCATATCCACCCGATTTGACCCCGAGGCAATGACCAAAACCGGCTCATCGCCCGCCATAAAGACCAGGGATTTGGCGATTTGACCCACCGCAGTTCCAATGGCAGCAGCGGCCTCAGCGGCGGTCCGAGTGCTTTCCGGAAACTCCACCACCTCTGTCGCCAAACCCATGGACTTCAAGGTCTCCCGAACCCTTTCAACCGATAGCTTCACTCCCATCCTCCTCCTCGCCCCCCGTTCAGCTCCCTTCAAGATCCATCATCTTCCGCGTGGCCTTCAGCCCTGTTCCCGTCAGGGGAACGACGATAGTCTCCCCGGAAGGAGTTTCTTTCAGGTACGTCTTGGCTCCCGCAACGGCGACTGCCGAAGTGGGTTCGATGTAGTACCCAATCCTCCCCATCATCTTCAACGACTCCAGGATTTGGGACTCGCTTACGGAAATGATTTCTCCTCCCGATTCCTTGATTGCCGGAATAATCTGTCTCCCCCTGATTGGCTTAGCGATGGCAATCCCTTCGGCAATGGTATCCCCCTTCGTAATGAGGGGAATGTCTTCCAATTCCCCTTTCAACATCTGAAACAGCGGGCTACAAGCCGCAGCCTGAACGCCGATGAGCCTCGGCATTCTATCGATGATTCCATCTGCTAGGAGCTCCATAAAGCCTCTGTATGCGCCCAGCAAAAGTGTTCCATTCCCAATGGGTGCGATCAACGTATCGGGCGCGCTCCAATTGAGCTGCTCGCATATTTCGAAGGCGAAGGTCTTCGTCCCCTGCAAGAAGAAGGGATTCCAGCTGTGGCTGGCATAGTAGCCCCGTTCAGCTGCCTTCAAAGCGGCCGCAGCCACCGTTTCCCTGTCTCCAGAAATCCTCTCTATGCTCGCCCCGTAGAATCCGATTTGGGTCAACTTCTCCACGGGGGCCCTTTCGGGAACATAGATTCGACAATCGATCTTAGCTTTGGCACAGTAAGCAGCAAGGGCACAGCCAGCGTTACCCGACGAATCTTCTATCGCATCCATCACCCCGAGCTCCCTCATCTTGCTTACCAACACCGATGCCCCCCTATCCTTAAAGGAACCAGTAGGAAACATATACTCCAACTTCAGCCACACCGAAATACCGTCTAACTGATCCTCAACCATCGGGGTAAGTCCTTCGCCCATTGAGATGATATTCCCATCACGAGCCAGGGGTATGGACTCCCGGTATCTCCACAACGTCGAGGGCCTTCCGGCTAACTCCGAGAGGGGAAAACTCGCCTTGAATTCGATATCCAAAACTGACCCGCATTCGCATTTCCACAAGGGCTCGTCCAGCGAATAGTTCCTCTGACAGTTGCCGCAAAATAACCTCGCCATATGCGCTCACTCCTCAGTACACCGCCCAGAGGTAACGAATAAGGCCATCCAAAACAAACTCCTATGCCGCCAATCCCTTCGCCTCCATTAAGGATAATATCTTGTAGATACGATATTGGCAGACGGGGATTTCCCGCGCCATCTGATCGATGGTTTCACGACGATGTAAATGAGACCAAATCTCTTGAGCCAAGCCCTCGGTCTCCTCATCATCCCATGAAAGGGTCTCCGACTGAGGACGGAGGACTCGATTGGGGTCCGAATAAGACTCCTTTAGCACCTTCAATTCGTCCTGCTGACGGGCTGCCTCCATCAAGAGACCCATCGTTGTCGTGGGGATGTCCTCTTCTTCCTTAAACTCCACCGGCGGCAATCCGCCCTTGAACATAAAGGCATCCTGGATGGGAGACTGGAATAGTTGGTAAAAGGCCTCTTCCCCCTTCAAGTGGCCCCGTTCGGCATATAAGATCTTCCCCGTGTTGAAATAGATCCTTGCAAAGACTCCCTCCAGATGGTCGGTGATGGTGAGGGTTCCGGTCCTCTCGGAGGTCGCCAGGGTCTGAATGATGGTGGGGAGGTCGAAATATTTCAAATTCCCCGCAAGGTGTTGGTAGCGAGCTGCTGCCCGTTGTTTCCTTAATCCATTCTCCAGACGCTTCGATAGAATAGCCAACAGGCTGATGGATAACTCAGGGATTTGATTTAAGAGGTCCATAAAGACCCCCTTTTCGATCTTCAATATCTCGGCCCTCTGGGGTACCCTCGCCAAGGAGGCTCTCGAAGAACCGGTCATAATCGCCATCTCACCGATGGGATCGCTTTCACCGAGGTAGGCCACGACCGCCATCTTCTCGCGATCTCCCTTCGCACGGCAGATCTCCACCACCCCCGACTTGACCACGTAGATAGCATCGGAAGGATCCCCAATCCTGAAAATAGTGCTCCCTGGCGCATAGGTTTCCATGCGGCCATTATCCACTATAACCTTGAGTTCTTCAGGGGAGAGCCGACCGAAAATTTCGGTTTTCTTCAGAAAGCCGATCTCCTCCTCCAACCTTTCCGCGGCATTATCCATTATCCTCGCTCCCCCTTTCCGGGAAATCCGCCCCTGTTGAGACTGCTCCTCATAACTGGGCATCGAATTCCAGTTCGAAATGCTTCAGTTCTTGCTCCCCAGGGCTTATGGACTAATCCCCCTCTTTTCCCTGAACAATTTGACTCGTTGAATCGCCCCGATTGCAGAGGCCCTACGGGGTACCCTCAGCCAGCTCCTTCAATGCCAACGCGTTCTTTACGGCAAATCCGAAGGCATCGTTGTTGAAATAGCTATAGACGTCCAGGCCCTCTTCAAGCCATCCCCCGATTCTCTTCGACCAATCGCGAAGTTCCCCTTGGGAATAATTGGAACCGTAGAGGCATTCCCCTCCATGAAACCGGATGTAGGTAAAATCGGCCGTTGTCCTTTCGGAAAAGGGAAGGACTGCGGAATGTGCCAGGCACAGGGAAAAATTGTGCTTTCCGAGAACCCCGTAGACCTCTGGACAGAACCAGCTGTCATCCCTGAATTCGAAGGACTGCCGAACGGGGCTCGAACTGGAAATGTTGGCCAGGAGACTGCAGAACTCCTCCAATCTCTCCAGGTTTACCTTGAACTTGGGGGGAAGCTGCCAGAGGACGACGTTCAACTTGTCCTTTAGACCATGGGCATGGTCGAAGAAGGCCTGCAAGGGCTCCTGACAATCCTTTAGTCGCTTGATATGGGTAATGAAGCGGCTCCCCTTGACCGAAAAGAGGAAGTGTTCTGGAGTCCTCTGGTACCATCCCTCGAAGGTCTTTAGATTGGGAAGGCGATAAAAGGAAACGTTTAATTCGACGGTATCGAAGAACTGGCTATAGAACTCAAGCCACCTCTTCTGGGGTACTTCCCTTGGATAAAATACTCCGTTCCACCAATGCCGATAATTATATCCGCTCGTGCCTACAAGAAGCTTTGCCATTCATACGATTGCAGTAATGCCCCTATCGGTTCTCAACCCGGCCAGTTATCCCAGAATCCCCCCCATCCTTAAGGGCATGATAATCCTGGAGGTCGTTCTATTATTGCCGCTTTCGATCTCGAGCCTCCCCCCCATCAACTGTACCAAGCGGTTCGTGATATGCAAACCCCTTCCCGTGGCCTCGCTGTTCAGAAGCCGAGGAATCTCCTCCCTTGCGATTTCCCCCGTATTGGTGATTTCCACTATGGCGGAGTTCCGCCGCTTAAGGCTTCTAATGGCGATCTCCCCCCCTTCTTTCGATAGGGCATTGGTTGCGTTATTGAATAAATTGTCGAAAATCCTTCCCAGATATAAGGGGTAGCACAGGACGAGGAGATCGGGTTGCAGTTTCTCCCTGACGAGGTTAATATTTCCCAATTGTTGTTCTCCAATGGCCACCTCATTGACTTCAAACCGCTCGACCAATTCCCTCGTAATATCTCGAAGTTCCTCCTTGCCCTCTCCATAGATTTCGAAAGCCAGTTCCTGCATCCTTGAGGTCTCCCTGACAAGAATGTCCAGATCCCGGTCTATTCTCTTCCTTTCCGTCTCAAATTCCCCCTCATCGAGGGCCCGCTTTACCCTTTTGGCGAACCCGGCCGTTGCTATAGCCGGATTTCGAAAGTCGTGGATGATATCATGTAACCTCTCCAATCGAACGGCCTTCATCACCTCCTTGCCGAAGAAGGTAAGGATTTCAACCTCCTCATCCTCGAACTTCCCATGGGGGTCCAGGCAGTCAAAGGCCATGAAGTGGGTTACCAGTTCCCCAACCTCCAGGGGAATGTACAGGATGGAGTGAATATTGTGGATTTGAGTAAAATGTTTCAACCCCTCGGTCACCAATTGGCTTTTCGAGGGGTTCCTAATCAGGATATAGGAACGTGTAATGACCTCATGCTCATATTCCCCCACGGGCTGCTGGTTGATCACGACATCGAAATAGGGTTCGTCCCGTATATCGAAGATCTTTCCCACATCGTGATACCCTTGCTCCTCAGGATAACCCGCCTCCAGGAGAACTTCTCGACGGTTTCCCCTCACCGAGAACAGGGAACAACTTTGGATCCTCACCAGATCCGCTATTTCGGGGATGATGAGCTTGAAGAAATCCCGTAATCGAATCCCTTCCCTTTTTCCCAATTTCAAGTAGATCTTCTCGACGATCTTCTCCTTGGTCTCGTTCAATCTCTGGAGGCTGAGAATCCTTTTCCGGGCTATAACGTATGTAACCCTTCTGGCAAGGACTTCCGCAATCTTACGCTCCAGGGACGTGAATTCCCTATCCTTCTCCTCGTAGTAAATCTGAATAACACCCTTGATATCCAAGTCTCGTATGGTGAATCGTGGAATATTCATTGGCACGGCGAGCATGGAATGGATTCCCATCTCCCGAACGATCCCCTTGTTCTTGTACTTGTCCTCTTTCATGATATCCGGAACGAGATAGCTCCTCCCCCCTCTTACGACTTCTCCGGCAATGCTATCCTCGAAGGGAATGGACCTCTGTCTCGTTTCCCCAGCATAGTGATAGGAGCCGAAGCAAATCATCTCCCCCCTTCGGGGATCGAAAATCCTGATGGAGGCCGCCGCCGCTCTTAAATAATCGACGATGCGTTTAGCCGCAGCCTCCAGTATTTCTATCTCACTCAAATTGGGATTAATCTCGATGATATTCTCAACCTCATCGACCAGACGGTCGACCTCATCATAGACGACCTGGCTTTGGACCTCGCGCACAACTTCCTCGAGCTCTCCTTGGGAAAGACCAGATCCCTTTATAGTTCGGTTCCTCGTCAGGGAAGTGATCAATTCACCCGTTCTTTCAAGAAAGCGGTTTTTTTCCATAAGTCAATGTCCCGAGGCCGTCAACTCATCCCTTGGGCGGGATTGTCCCCACTGAAGCCCCCTCACACTCCCCATAAATCCTTCCGGTATTGGGCCGAGTAGATCGCGCCCATGGGGTTGTGGGCCAAGACCCGATCTTTGACCACCAATGTCGTCACAGGGGCATCCGAATATTTGGAAAAAAGAATATCGTTTCCCATACAGAGGCCGAAGATGATGTTCAAATCAGTCCGATCTCGGTTCAGTATTCTGGCCTGGGCGATGGGGTTACACGCCGCCATGACTTTTCCCTCTTTCAGGCTGGGAAGCCCAAAGGCCTTCTTGTTGATTCCACATACCTTGCAGCAGATCGAGGAAATCTTAAAGCGCTTTGTGAGAATATCATGGGCGATCCTCATCTCCTCCTCAAGGGCAATGCAAAAGGCAATGCCCAAATGTCGGTACCCCATTTTCCTGCAAAAGAGGACGAGTTCTTGGAGCCGGTTCATCCTCATATGAAACTCGGAATCGATGGTGGAAGCCACCCTCAATATCTTGCGGTTTTTTCGATCCTTGTAGACATTGATCACATCGCCCCGAATATCCGTACAATCCATCCCTTCGCGGCATTCCTTCCCTACACAGATTGCACAATTCATCCCCCAACTCTCCTCAATGCGTTACCCCGTCCAGTAAGCTTTTTTATGTTAACATCTTAGCCCTAAGATGGCAATCGTTTTCTCGGTTCTCCGTATAGGGGTCTATCCACCCTCTCTCCATCAGAGAGGGTACTTCTTGCCCGCAGGCTTGCTCGGGGCAATTCGATGGCTGGACGATGCCATTCTGCTCGATTTTCCCCCAAATGGAAAGGCGGAGGCCAAATTTTGCAGGGGCGGACAATAATTTTTACCATTTTCGGCCTCGGGACGCCCAATCATCCCACACTACCAGATGCAAAACAGCTGTTATTTCAACATATTATATATCGGCTCTGGATTATGGCATAATATTTGCTTTTTATATAGACTGAACTTTGAAAAGAAACGCGATTACGCATCAAAAGTGCGCACTATGAAAAAATTCTCTTTCTTGCCTTTCATATTTCTTGTGTTTTCGGCTTGCGCGCCCCTGCAGCAGGAAAGCAATCCGGTGATCTTCCGGATGGTGGACGGACTGTACGATAATAATCCCATTTTGGTCAATCAGCGAATTATGCAGATCAAAAGGATCATCGACTCCGTCTATTTCCTCCACACCGATACCGAATTCAAACTGGAGGATGGAGAGATCGTCACCGCGGAACTGGATGCTTCTGGCGTTTTAATCTTCGAAAGGTACCTCCTCACCGTTAACCACGCCGTGTCCCAAGATAGCCTCCAGGTGGAAATGATCACTCCCGCAGGGGTCCAAAGTATAGATGTGCCATCGGAAAAATTGAGCGAGCATACCTATCTCAAGCTCAACGGCACCCGCATAGAATTAGAGGAGGTGGTAAAGGGCAAGGATGACGATATTGCCATCTTCAAGGTGCCGGATAATCTCGACCTCAACTCCTTCCCTTATGGAATTGGGGACAGCGATGATCTTCAGGTGGGAAACTTCATTTACGTCATCGGGAATCCCATGAACTACGGGATTAACGTAAGGGAGGGCATTGTCAGCTCAATGGTGGCACCCGAGGCCATTGCCGCCATCCTTCCCCGGTTTGAAAATGCCTTCATGATTTCCAACGGCGTTAACCCTGGAGACAGCGGGACCCCGGTCATCGCAATCCGCGACGGACAATATGAGCTGGTCGGCCTATCCCAGGGCATTTTCACCAATGCCCAGAACTTGAGCTGGGCCCTCAAGATCAATTCCATCATGAAAAAGCTGAACGAAGGGGTGGGAAAAAAAGCAAATCCTCCGGCCGACCAGCAGGAAAAAATCTCTAAAGGCATCCACCGGGAGGGACAAGATCGGCTCGACCTCGCCTAATCCCCTTTTTCACTTCAGGTGAAATCGCTTCACGGTCCACCTACCAGCTTTCGCGCCAAAACCGTAAGCCCTCAGGTTCGTTATGGCCGCCCCCACATTCCCCTCGGCTTCGACCGTAACCACTGACTCGCCAGCCTCTAATCTCTCTTCATCCCACTTGTCGACGAGGGCGCTGAATCCGAGTACCCGGAGATTTGTTACCACAACCGCCACATGCCCACCGTATTTGCTCTCGAGGACCCGCTCCCCCGAGATGAGATCTTTCGTCACCCAACGATTCCCCACGGCCGAGAAGGCCATGAGCTCCCGTTCCCTCACCAAAAGGTATACCTCTTCCTCGATAACTTCTCCTGAGGAAGCGCTTCCCCCGAAGCACAAAACCACCGCCAATAAGAGCGAGATTCTGGGAACACCCCTTTTAATCATCGGCTACGCCCCCTTTTAAGAAAACGAACGGCCCAGCTGACGCCGAATAACAATATCCCGGAAAGGCCCATTCCAATCAGGCCAAAATGGGAATAACCCATTCCTTTGCCAAAAAGGGCCACTCCTCCACCCCCGATTATGCCGGCCATCGCCCCCGATGGGTGGAGTCGGAGGTGCTTCCCGAAAAAGCCGCAGATTACGGGCAAGACCAAACCGGAGGAATAGATGGTGTAACCCAATAACAGGGCACGGATAACCTCCTTCAGTTTTAAGGCTATCCCGAGGGAGAGAAGCCCGATGAGCACGATGAATGCTCGGGAGATGAAGAGGAGATGTCCTTCCGCTATACCGCCCCTCGCCCACGGCTTGATAATGTCCGAAGAGATAATGGTGCTCGTTGTAAGGAGACACGTATCCGCGGAGGACATCACGGCAGAAAGCAGCCCCGCGATAACCAGAGCGTTGATCCCCATGGGGAGGACGTCCCTGATCACCATGGGAAAGGCTCCTTCGGCGGAGATCCCTGGCGCAATCGCCTTGGCCGACATTCCGATAAGGGTAATGGAGAATGCCAAAGGAATCATGATCAGGGCTGTAATGGCCGTCGAGCTCCTCGCCACCCCTTCATTTCGGGCGCAAAAAAGCCTCGAATAGATATCGGGACCAACCACATAGGCGGAACCGACCATGAGCAAAAGCGTGATCACGTATGTCCAATCACCATGGGCATTGGTGGGAAAGGAGAAATAGGAGGTACCGAGGATGAACCGCAAGGATTCAAGGCCACCCGCTCTCGCCATGCTCAGGGGAAGGCAGGTGAAAATACCAAAGACCAAGATGGCCGACTGGACGGCATCGGTGCGGAGGATGGAATACTGACCTCCCAGCAGGGTGTAAATGATGAAGACGGTGGCCGACAGCACAATCATCAGGTCCAAACGACCCGGGATGAGCACCTCGAGGATCTTACCCGCCGCGACCAATTGACCCGCGATGATACCAAGCCAGGCGATGGATATAATGACGGAGGCCACCAATCTCACCCCGGAGTCGTACTGATCACCCAGGAGCTCCGGTAGGGTGTAGAAGGCGTATCTCCGAACCCGTTTGGCCATGGTAAAGGCTAGGATCAGGAGTCCTAAAACCCCCACAAGCAGCCACCATGCGCCCACGAGCCCCTTTTCAAACCCGAGCCCGGCCATGCCGATGGTGCTGGACCCTCCCACAATGGTGGCCATGAGGGATCCGGTGATAAAAAGACGCCCTCCCCTGCGATCGGCCACGAAGAAGCTCTCGATCCCCCTAATCCGCCTAAAGCTCACGGCACCAATGAAGATCATCCCTACGAAGAAGAAAGAGATAATAGCCAAACTCACAGGATTCCCCCATCCCTTATGAGCCTTCCGGGTTTGTAATTCCATCCTTCCAAGCGATTACCCCTGCCAAATTCCCTTCCAAAACCCTCAGTCATGGGTTTGAGCCTATGCGGGGAGAATGACGAGTTCGTCTTCCGTCAAGGTGAGCCTTTCGACCCCATTGGACCATACCAGATAGAGGTCTTCAACGCCCATCACGCCCTTCTCGGGGAAGACCAACTTGGGCTCGAAGGCGAAAACCATGCCCTTCTCAAGGCGGGTGTTAACGCCCATACCCAAGAGGGGAAACTCATCGATTTCGAGGCCGATCCCATGGCCAACAAACGGGACCCTTCCCTCACCATGGCCCATGAAGTAGCCTTCAAACCCCTTCGCCCTGGCCAATTCGACGGCCCTTCGGTATATCCCTCGACCGGAGACGCCCGGACCAGCATTGCGCTCCATATCCCTCTTGATCTCCAAGAGCGCTCCAAATCCCTTCAGGAACAGCTCGGGTGGCTCGCCGATGCAAAAGGTCCTTGTCTCATCGCTCACGTATCCGTTGATCCCCACTCCGTAGTCGACATAAATGGGCTCCCCCCTTTTCACCCTATGAGCACCTGCACCCTGGGCGATGGCGGGATTCGGACCCTCCCCGCAAACTGGGGATGTACAGAAGGAGGTATAGGCGGCTTCCTCACCCGAGAGCATGTGGCCGTCAAACATCTCCTGAGTCCAACCCCTGATCCGAAGCCTTCCCTGGTGTCCCCTTTTACGGGCATAGGAAAAGAGCAGTCCGTCGATTTCCAGTTCCGTCATCCCTTCCCGGATCACCTCCTTGGCCCAGTTCATCACTTCATCCGTGATCTTCGCCGCTTTCCGAATCTGTTGGATTTCATAGTCTGATTTGATGGCCCTCACCTTCAGGATGAGACGGGAGACGTCGATAAGTTGGGATCGCGGGAAGAGTGACTGAAATTGAACATAGTGGTTGGT
>CAYFXP010000184.1:0-4286 GCA_964346935.1 uncultured Syntrophobacterales bacterium | reverse complement strand
AATGCGGACCATAATACGATCCTTGAAGCATATGCAGCGGGCGCGTCCCTCTCTACCCACCTGGTGAACGGCTGCGCAAAGATGATCCACCGACAGCATAATATACTGTGGTCCCAGCTTTCCATCGATGACATGTGGGCGAGCTTTATCGCCGACGGTTATCACATCCCTCACTATACTCTGCGGGCCTTGATAAAAGCGCGAGGAATGGATCGATCCATCCTGACGTCTGATCTGGCCCATCTGTCCGGCATGCCCGATGGTGAGTACCGAAAGTATGAACGGACCGTCGTCCTGAAAGATGGCGGTTTATGGGTGAAGGGCGAAGGAACTGACCTGTTGAGCGGCGCCGTGAAAACTCTAGAGCAGGACTGCGAATATCTGGCAGCACGCTCAGGATTCTCATTCGAAGAAGCCCTAGTGATGGCTTCATTGAATCCTGCCCGCTTTTTCGGGATCGAGCATCAGATGGATTTGTATCCGGGGAGGAAACCGCCCCTGGTCGTTTTTTCCTGGGAGAACAATAAGCTCTCGGTGGAGAAGGTCCTGAAATAATGTGCATGAGATTGGCGGGCCCTTGATGTGAATCGAGGATGAAGCAAGACGTGAAGATTGAAGTTCACAATACAAAAAGGGAGTGTGGAACTGCCGCCGCGGAAAGAGCGGCGGAGATTCTGCGAAAGGCTATTGCTGCTGAGGGGCATGCGAGCTTTGTCGCAGCCACGGGGGCCTCTCAGTTCGAATTCCTGAATGCCCTGACGAGACAGACCTCGATTGCTTGGGAAACGACGACTATGTATCATCTCGACGAATACATCGGTCTCCGCGAAGATCATCCAGCCAGCTTCCGCCTTTACCTGCGAGAACGGTTGATCGACCGGGTTCATCCGGGCCTGATCCACTTGATTCAGGGAGACGCCGAAGATCCTCACACCGAATGCCGGCGGCTCGGCGGGATTATCTCCAGGGAGAAAATCGATGTCGCATTCGTTGGTATCGGTGAGAACGGACACCTGGCCTTCAATGATCCTCCCGCTGATTTTGATACCGAGGATCCCTACATTGTGGTGGAATTGGATGAAGCTTGCCGAAGACAGCAATTGGGCGAAGGCTGGTTTCGCTCCCTTGAGGAGGTTCCGAGGCGGGCCATCTCCATGTCGATTCGACAGATCATGAAGTCTCACGCAATTGTATGCACGGTCCCCGATAAGAGAAAGGCAAAGGCTGTGAAGCAATGTCTGGAGGGAGAAGTCTCCCCTCGGTATCCGGCGTCAATCTTAAGAAAGCATTCCAACGCCTTTCTCTATCTGGACAGGGATTCCGCCTCCCTTCTCCGATGACTCGGAGGTGAAATACGCCGAGGATATCGCCAGATTCCTGACCACGGGCAAGTCAGAGTAATCCCGAAAAGCTGACCAGGCAAGGGCAAAAAAGGCGAGATAAGTATAACGCCTGGGAATAACGGTAACCCCCCCCTCGGTGAGGGGTAAAATATCATGGACATCTCCTTGCCCTCTCCTATAATATATTCTGCAGCCGAGTAATTCTCTCAGTGCCCAAACTAACCGCCCCTAAAGGGGAAAGCTAGCCCAATGATTACCCCTGAGGAAGAAGAGTATATATTGACCAATGCATACATACCGGAGCACGTGGTCGGGTTACTGGCGCGTGTATCAGGCGGGGAACCGTTTCTCATTGAAAACTATTTTTGCTGCCGCAAGGACGAGTGGGTAATCGTCGTGGGGTATCCGTTGCAACATGAGTTCGCCATAAATGAATTTGAAACCGCGATTGGCAAAATCATTAAGGAATTCCGTCCCCAATACGCATCGCTCATCGCACCGGAGCTGCCCCCTTCACTTGCCTCATCGTGTCGGGAAAGGGAAAGCGACCATTATTATACGTTGGATATTCATAATACGAACATCCGGGGCAGTTTGAGGCGCATAGTGAACAAGGCGATGGAAAATCTGACCGTTGAGCGCTCCACTGAACTCCTGGAGCCCCACGATGCGCTCACGCAGGAGTTTATCCAGAGGGCAAGGCCGCCTCTCCGCATCAAACAACTCTTATTCAAAATGCCACACTATGTGGGTCATGCAAGGAACTCGGTTGTCTTAAACGCCTGGGACAAACACAACAATTTGGCCGCATTTTATATAGTTGACCTCGCGGCAAAAGACTTCTCCACGTACGTGATAGGATGCCATTCCAAGAAAAACTATGTCCTCGGAGCATCCGATCTTTTGTCCTTTGAAATGATTAATATAAGTATGGAATACGGCAAGAATTACATTCATCTTGGCCTTGGGGTAAATGAGGGGATACGAAAATTCAAGGAGAAGTGGGGGGGAATCCCTACACGCAGGTACGAAATGTGTGAACTGGTCGTAAGAAAACCGTCAATACTTGATGCCATTAAGGCTATACTGTATACGGGTTGAGCTAATTAACGAAAAGGAAATGTCCATGTTTCTCAGGAAGTCAAAAGAAAGAGAATTGAAAATGATATGGGAGGTGCAGAAAAACAACAGGAAGTCATTTCTTATCGGAACGGCCCATTTGTTTCCCCATAGCTTCAGGACATCGCTCTCTCGACATATAGGAAATGCCAGCACCATATTGTTCGAAGGCCCCCTTGACAACGACAGCATGGCCAAGGTCGTAAATGCGGGCTATGAAAAAGAAGGTGGGGCACACGTCTTTAGGGAGCTCGATGAGCACACCATCGACAAAATCACTGACGCGCTTGTTCATCCCAGCCGACACAGGTCTCTATTCTCCCTTTTCAGCCCAATCACCTCAACCGAGGAAAATCCCGTGTACACCATGGTAAAGGGAATGAAGCCCTGGATGGTTTTTTTCACCATTTGGACCAACTTCCTGAAGAAGAATGGATGGAACCATTCGGTTGATTTAGAAGCCTATGGTATAGCCCGGGAAATGGGCAAGAATGTGGTTTTTCTCGAGACAATAGAGGAGCAAATAGAGGTTATGGAGAACCTCTCCCATGAAAAAATAGTCGATTTCCTAAAACGAGTTGTACACTGGAGCCGTTACGCAAAAGAATATGAAAAAAGTTACCTGGATGCGGATATAGAAAAAATCGTATCTTTCCGAAGCGTATTCCCTACACGCCATTACCCCGTAATAGGCCGGCGCGACCAGATACTCTATGAGAGGATGCGATTCTACCTGGAAGAAGGAGACGCCGTCGCATTTGTTGGTGCACCCCACATCCCCGGAATAACCAGGATGCTTGGCGCCGAGGGCTACCAAATCACAGGCCAAAGAGTCCCCTAAACGACACTGCCCATTACATGGCTATTCACCATCTCCAGACGAGGGACAAAAGAATTATCATCTAACTTTTTCGCTTGACTTCTTTATTCCCTTATTGCTAAAAAGAAATTAATGGACGGACGTATTAATAAGGGAATGAAAGGAGGTGGAAGGACGAAATTTAGGGGCAATATGTAATCCATTCATTCGAGTGAAATTTTGAATGAAGGGGGGGAAAGGAAATGAAATTCGAAGACACAACGAGGAGGAATTTCTTCAAAAACATCGTTAAGTATTGTGGAGCCGGTGTGGCTGCCGTTGGTCTCCTGGGTCACAAGAAAAGACTTGCCCACGCCGTTGAGGATCTGGATACACCTGCACACTGGGGTGTTTGGGAAATGAGAGACGTACAGCTGGATCAGTACGGTGAGTTTATCAGAAACGCACCGCTTCCAAAGGGCTACTTCCAAAAAGAGCCGGAGGAGATGATCAACGGCGGAAACCCGGTGAAATGGTCTCACCTCCACCCAAACTATTACGCGGAGGGCAATAAATCACTGGTCAGCATCATTAGCGCCACACCATTGGATAAGGATCTTAAGGGGGATATCAAAAAGGCGGTGAAGAAACTCGGCGGTTTCCAGAAGGCCCTCAAGAAAACCGATAAGATCTTGATCAAGCCCAATATGAATACTGCTGACCCATGGCCAGGTGGAGGTACTGACCCCCACTTCTTGAATGCCCTTATCAAAGTGCTCCACGACGAAGGGTATACCAATCTGACCGTAGCCGACACGTGCAGATCATGGGGACCCACGGAACGGGTCATCAAAAAGGTTGGCTATGACCAGGTATGCAGGGCAAACGGCATCCCCCTCAACGATTGGGACAAGATGGAGTGGATGAATATCACCAACGAAAAGGCGGAGTTCTTGGGAAGATTCGGTGGAGGCGACGGTACGGTTGGGTACTCTGCCGATCTCAGGAATTACGACAAGATCATC
>CAYFXP010000183.1:0-7567 GCA_964346935.1 uncultured Syntrophobacterales bacterium | reverse complement strand
ATACCCCAGATTCCCCTGGGCTCATAGGCTGATATTATCATTACCATCATGCTGTAAATCATAAAGTCCACCCCGATAATTCCGATCCCCCCAAGCCAGGCACCGAGGTAACGATCGAGGGGAATGAGGATCATTGCACCGATTATTGGACCCCACATGGACCCTGCACCGCCTATCATAGTCATCAGGGCGATCATTATGGACAGCTCCAAATGCATCACTGAGAAGGGATCGATATAACTGTAGTAAACGGCGTAGAAGGCTCCTCCCATACCTGCAAAGACGCCTGTGATGCAGTAGGCCTTTACCTTCACCCAATGGATATTGATTCCTAAGCTTTCCGCCATATCTTCGCTTGAATTTATCATTCGCAACTGATATCCCAACTTGGATTTCCTGAACCAATTCATATACAAGATGGCTGCTAATACGAGCAAGAAGGCGAAGTAGTGGTAGTAAACGGGGGAGTCGAACTGCATATACAGGAAGTTCGGGGTTTCCTTCAAGGGTAACTCCACTCCACGGGCTCCCCCGATCAAGTTCCAATTGATAAATAATTGCTGCCAAACGAGCGAGACAGCAATTGTGGCAATGGCAAAGTAGTGCCCCCTGAGCCTGAACAGGAAATAGCCGAGGATGAAGGACTCGATAGTTGCCACGATAACGCCTAAGGGAGTGGATACCCAAAATGGGACATCCCACCAGACTATGAGCACGGCGACGGTGTAGGCAGACATCCCTACATTTTTCGCCTGCCCCAGGGCTACCTGTCCTCCGTATCCTCCGATGAGATTCCATCCCAGCCCATATAAGCAGAAGATGAGAAACTGGATCATAACCGCTTGGGCGAATGATCCCTTCGTGACCCAGGGAAAGACAAGGCAGAAGATAACGAAGAGGATGAAACATATCCTCTCGGAGGCAGGTAAATCTTCGAAGGATAGCGCTTTTTTCAGCGTTTTAATTGTCGATCACCACCCGAAAAGTCCTTGGGGCCTCAGTACTACCACGAGAAAGTAGGTGAGATAGATGAGGGCGAATTTATGATGGGGACCGACATATGTGGCTCCCAGATCAATGATCAACCCGATGATCAAGCCAGCAATAAAGGCGCCCTTGATCGATCCGAACCCACCCAGGGCCACCGTGGTAAAGGCGATCATAACGAAGAGGAGTCCCACCGTTGGAAAGACGTAGTAGAAATTGGTCAGCAATGCCCCGGCAATTCCCACGGTGGCCCCTCCCAAAGCCCATGCAAGCCCCCTCATCCTTTCCGTATTTATGCCCATGTAGCTTGCCGCCTCTACATCGAGTGCTGTTGCCTTTAATGCCACTCCCACGCGGGTGTAGTTCATCAACCAGTAGATGATTCCAAAGGCTAGTAAACTGATGGCGGCAGTCCCTAATCGTGAATAGCTGAGCACCACGGGCCCCCAATTAATGGTTTTGCCGATGAGGAGGCCATGTTCCAGGTTTTTGTAATCGGGGCCGAAAATAGACATCGCCAGATATCTCAGGAAAATCATCAATCCAAAGGTGCCCAAGAGTTGAGCGAGCATTGGCCCCCTCAGCAGATATCTGACGAGGAGGTAATACGAGGCCATACCCAATAAAACGCCAATTATCGCGGCTATTGGCAGCGTCAACAGCGGCTCCATGGAGAGGATTGTTGCCGTGAGGAATGCGGTATACATTCCAACCATGAGGAACTCCCCAAGGTCGAAATTCACGATATTCATGACGCCGAATATAATGGCGAGCCCCAACGCAACGAGGCCGAAAATCATTCCCATGAGCAACCCAGATACCGTTGCTGGCAGTAGCAATTCCATAATCCGTTCCCGTTTAGATAGATATGGAAATGAACCTACCCGGGGCAGTACCCCGGGTAGGTTCCTCCTCCTGTTCCGCCTTCACCGTTACCGCGTGCTATTTCCATCCCGGCCATGGATAGACGAACTTCGCCGTAGCTACATCAAGGGGGTAGATGATTTCCGGCTCCTTCTTCTGATACTGCACGATCAAACCGCTGGACCAGGTATTCTGGTTCGTCTCTCCTCCCACATCCTCGAACTTAATCCCCTTCCACGGCACGATCAACTCTTTACCCGGGATCTCTATTTTATTGGCAGTTTCTCTGATAGCTTCCGGATCCGTCGATCCCGCTTCATTGAGGACATAGGCCCATGCCTGCATGCCGGTGAATGCCCGGGCAGTCGTACCCATAAAATCAACTCCGGCCCTCTTTTTGAATTCCACGTTTATGTGTGCTGCCACGGGCTTGACCGCAAAGAGCTTCTTGGAGAATACGGTACGGTTGAGGATCCCCTCCGTGTTCGCGCCAAACGTCTCCATATACTTCGGTTGGTAAAAGCCGACGTCCTGCGACCAGAAGACGTTTGCCTTCGCCTTGACCTCCATCATGGTCTTGGTCAGGAGAAGAGCATCGGAGAGGTAGGAAGCGAACATGAGAACCTTTGGTTTCGGTGCCAGGAGCCTCCGAACCTCCGAGCTCAAATCGGGAGATTCATGGGGATATGATACATCTGACACGATCTTATAGCCGTACTGCTTGGCGAATTCCTTTATGACATCCCTGCTCGCCGCTCCCCACTCCGTGTTCTCTGTGCAGGCGCCGATGGTACCTATATCAGACTTGG
This sequence comes from uncultured Syntrophobacterales bacterium, assembly GCA_964346935.1. Taxonomy (GTDB): domain Bacteria; phylum Desulfobacterota; class BSN033; order WVXP01. Next base: position 4,907 of record CAYFXP010000183.1, on the reverse strand, counting down.
AGACAGCGCCAACGCCGGGCACCTTCCCCTGTTTCAGAAGCTCCAGGAACTCGAAGATGTCCCTCAGGAAAATCCTGTCGTGCGGTGTACACCGAAAGAACCACTGGTAGCCCCTCGTGGTCAACACGGGAGATGTGGATTCCGGGTTTATCATGGGGATCTTATATTTCTCGCAAACTGTGCTCACTGTTTTGGTCACGGAACTGTGGTAGCACCCACAAATACCCACCACCTTCTCGTCCATGATAAGCTTTTTCGCCAGATCCGCACCCCTGTCCGGCTCTCCCCTGTGATCTGCGTGGATCAGCTTTATCTTCGCGCCCTTGAGGCCTGGAATCCCTTCCCATTTTCCGATGGGAATGGGCAGTTTAGGCCATTTGTTATTGACATAGTCCACGCACAGATCGACGGCACCCTTCGACATCTTCCCTGCATACCCAACCGGACCGGAAAGCGGATAGATAACGCCGATCTTAACCTCCGCGGGCATGGCCCTGGCCATCCTGAACCCCGTGGACAGGGCTGCACCTCCGACAAGGGCTCCCCCCGTCGTCTTCAGGAAATCTCGGCGACCTATCTTCTTTTTCGCACCCATGTTAGCCCTCCTTTCATTTTTGGGTTCCACTCAGATGTTGTCTCTGTTGCTAAATTAATCACCCCCCTGCTGTTTTTAGTTCATCCATTTTCCTATAAGCTTCCAACAATAGCGGATTCTGATCTTTTTGGCCTATGGTATGCTTCGGACCATTACTCGACCGGTTATCCCGCTATCCTAACAGTGCCTCACCTCCTTTCCCCTTTTAATGGATACATCTTCCCATCCTTCACTTGCCACCAGCCTCATTCAGTTCGTCTATAACCTCGATCAATCGGGCCAGCAGGTGCTCGTGTAGCTGTTTTCCCTTTTCGGCGGATGCTAGGCTCGGCCTTCCATGGGCTCCCCCTGATTCTCCGGCCTTTCGCTCAAGATCCCTGGCCGTGCCCGGCACATAACACAGGGTATCTTTAGGGATTCTCGGATCGACATGGTACAGCTTTCTCTCGGGTGAGACGTAGTCCTTGGCCTTTTCCATCATTACCAAGTCCGGCATAATATGCAACATATGAGACGTCTCTAATTCTTCCGCATGGCCAACTTCGCCAAAACCCATCTCATCGACAACCTCCTTGGACATATATGCCGGGTCGTAAATGACAACCCTCACGTCAAGCTCGCGTTGGGCCTTCTCCGCGGAGATTTGAATCCAGGGAAGATTTGCTATCCTATGACCATTGATGATGATAAATCGTTTAAAACCGTGGGTGGCCAGGGAACTGAGGACATCAAAGAGCATTTCGATCAGTACCTCAGGCCTTATGGAAATCGTGCCCGGTAAGGCAAGGTGATGGGGGCTCCAGCCAAACCAAAGGGGAGGCGTTACAATGGTATTTGTTCGCTGCCCCGCCTCCTCGGCCAAACGGATGGCTACCACACTGTCAGTTCCCACTGGGAGGTGAAAACCATGCTGTTCAACGCTTCCCACCGGTATCAGGGCGAGATCCCCTCCCCTATCGCGGAACTGCTGAATCTCTTGCCATCTCATTTCCTGGAGCCATACCTTCAACTCGGACTCTCTCCTCCAAGCCATCTCAGCCCGTCAATACAGTCAACGACTCTCATACCCTGTAGGGTGCGTCATGCAGTTGGTCTTTGTTGACCCTATCCTTCCCTCCTCTATCGTGGGGATCCCCTGGGTTTCCTCGAGCCTTACCCGTTGAAAACGGATCCGATTGCCCGTTTTTGCTGTCGAACCCTCCCACTATCAAGCCCCGGGACTCTCCCCCATGTGTATACAGTTAATGTCCACTTTCATTTTTTCCATAGGTTTCCAGTTTCTTCCGGGATGTTCATACAATAATGGAAAAATGTCAAGGTATTTATGGCAGGATTTCTCGCGCAATCCCAAGGCAAATTTGAACAACTGATTGACATCAAAAGGTTACAGAATATCTGAAGGTGGGAAGGGCCTACTCCTTGAAGATTAGAAAATCCTTGACTAATATCTCTTACAGTGTTAGCATCGTGCACCGTAGATGCGGGTAGTCACCGCTAAAAAATATTCCCCCAAGGGGAGAGGGAGGTGATATAAGGAAAGTTTTTGAGAAATCATTAACGGGTTTTAAGAACTTGAAGGGAGGTGTTTACAATCATGCGAAACAAATGGTCAATAATATTGGTGGCATCTCTGGCATTGGCATTGGTGGTTCCGCCTCAGGCGGCCCCAGCTAAGGAAATCAAGATTGGGTTTATCCTTCCCTTGTCCGGCGCTCTTGCTCCTACCGGCAAAGCGCTGAAGGAAGGGGCCGAGCTAGCCGCTGACATCATTAACAACAAATACCCCAAGCTCGGGATCTCCATCGCTCAGTGGGAGGGGATTCCAAATCTGGGAGGAGCCAAGATCAAACTCGTTTTTGCTGACTCCCGGGGAGAACCGGCTTGGGGGGCTGACCAGGCGAAGAGGCTCATAAGGGATGAAAAGGTTGTAGGCCTTTCGGGCTGCTATCAGAGCTCAGTAACCAAGACGGCATCCGTTGAAGCCGAACGAACAGGTGTCCCCTTTATTAATCCAGATTCGACCTCTCCAGCACTAAGCAAGAGGGGTTTCAAGTGGTTTTGGAGGGTTACGCCACACGGAACCTGGTTTACCGCCGATCTCTTTAACTTCTTAGATGGCTTGGTTGAAGGCAAGGCGCCGGGCGTAAAGCCTATCCCCAAGGAGAAAATCAAGAAGTTAGCCGTCGCCGCGGAGAATACTGAGTGGGGTTCAGCTGCTCTAAAGACAATCGAGAAGTTCGCGGCCGACCGGGGGTATGACATTACGGAGGCCTTCAAGTACCCGCATAAGGCAGCAGATCTGACCAGCGAGGCGAGAAGGTTGATGGCCTCTGGGGCAGACGTTTATCTCTTCGCCCCTTATCTCGCGGATGCCATCCTGTTCGTTAAGACGCTGAAAGAGTTGCGTGCGACCCCAACCCTGATCTGGGGGCAGGATGCCGGATTTGTTGAGCCCGACTTTGCCAAGACCCTGGGAGCCGCTGCAAACGGTATTCTCACCAGGGATCTCTTCTCCCCTCAGTTGGCCGACATCATACCAGTATCGGGTGAAATTAATAAGATCTACAAGCAAAGAGCAGGTTACGACTTCCACGGTAGTTCAGCGAGAAACTTCGTCGGGATCCAGGTCTGGGCTCATGTACTCAACGAAGCGAAAACAACCAAACCTAAGGCAATCGCAAAGGCACTGAATAAACTCCACATCCCCAGCAAGGAGCTCATCATGCCCTGGAAGGGCGTGAGGTTTGGCTCACCATTCCCGGGCGATACCCAGCAGAATGAGCTGGGATCTGGAGTGATCAATCAGCTCCAAGGATTTCCCGACGGAAAGTATCAAGTCATCTATCCCTTTGAATTCGCCACTGCTGATCTCATGTATCCATTCCCTGGCTGGAAGTAAAAAAGGGGTGAGCCGGTGGGCTGGATGGTAAGGTGAGGAGCACAGCCAAGGTCCCTTAGCTGTGCTCCTCACCTGCGTTTTTTAGGGAGGGTCAAGGGGAATATGGAGGTCGCAACTCAAATAGTAACGTACGGTATCCTCATGGGGTTTATCTTTGCTTTTATTGCGTTGGGCCTATCCCTTATCTTCGGGGTAATGGACATCGTTAATTTCGCCCATGGGGAATTTTTGATGGTGGGAATGTATGTTGCCCTCTTGACCTCGACTTACCTCCCCATCGACCCCCTTGTTTCCTTGCCCATTGCGGCAGCAATTGGATTCGTACTCGGCGTTTTCAGCTATCGGCTCCTCATTACCCATATTCTCCGTGGCCCCATGGTGGCTCAGCTCTTTGGGACATTTGGGTTAATGTTATTCCTCCGTTATATAGTTATGTTTATCTTTGGTCCTGATGTTCGGTCTATCAAGCATGGAATTCTGGTGGGGAAAAGGCTTTCCCTGGGCTGGGTTAGTCTCGATGCGAGCAAGGTAATGGCGGCAGGGGTCTGCGTGCTGCTCTTTGCGCTGGTCTATTGGATAATACATCGAACAAAGCTCGGGAGGGCCTTGAGGGCCACCTCTCTCGACGGAGAGGCCGCCCGGTATATGGGTATCGATACCGAGAAGATGAATGGTTTGGCCTGGGGGATTGGTGGTGCCACCGTAGGGATAGCGGGTGGTCTCCTCGCGCATTTCTATTACATAACTCCAACCATAGGGATGCTTTTCATCCTGATTGCCTTTGCTACCGTTGCCTTGGGCGGATTTGGAAGCATATCAGGAGCCTTCGTTGCCGGTATCATCATCGGCCTCATACAGGTCGTGGGGGGACATTATTTGAGCGAGTTGAAGTTTACCTTCATCTACATCGCTTACTTCCTTACAGTGGTGTTGAGACCTCGGGGTCTTTTCGGGTGGTAACATGGGCCAGATATTAAGGGACATCTTCTCCTTCGGGGACCGCCCCTTCTCTGAGAAAATCGTTCTTGTTGCCTTTATTGCCATCGTCCTTATCTTCCCATGGTTTATCGAGTCAGCCTATGCCAGGGCAGTTATGACTAAGTTCCTCCTCTTTGCCCTGTTCGCCCTGGGCTGGAACCTTATCGGTGGCTACGGGGGGCAAGTGGACCTCGGGCAGGCCAAGAATGTGGGATTTGGAGCCTATGCCACCGCCCTAATGATGCTCCATTGGCATACCCCATTTTGGCTCACCGTTCCGGTAGGCATCATATTCGCTACGGCGGAGTCCTTTGGCGTCGCTTATCCCATGTTCCGCCTGAGACGCCATTATTTCGCAATCGCCACTCTCTGCGTTGCGTTGGTCTGGAAAGAGCTCTTTATTTTTTGGGACTGGACAGGCGGAGCACGGGGTGT
>CAYFXP010000182.1:0-2321 GCA_964346935.1 uncultured Syntrophobacterales bacterium | reverse complement strand
TGGCATTTTGATTGCATTCATATCTCTAGACTAATATTGTTCGCCAAATCCGATAAGGGCAGACTACTCCGAAAGGGTAGGACGCAAAGTCACCGGCCTAAAGCCAGCAAAGGCTGGCCACGGTAGCGGGACCGCCGAAGATACTGGCAAGCTTACCCGAGCCCATCCTTATCGGATGGGCTTTTTCTTTGGCATTCCGTCATCAGCTATCACCCGGGCGTGACAAAGGAGGTAAAAATGAGAGACGCAAACAATAAAGGCTTTACGATTACGGAACTTATCATTACCGTAGCTATCATTGGGATTCTGGCTGCCATCGTCATCCCCATGTACACCAACCACATACGCCGAGCGAGACGGTCCGATGCAAAGGTGGCCCTGGAAAACGTCCGGGCCATGGAGGAGCAGTTTCGGGCAGAAAGCGGCGCCTTTACGTTGAATCGTCAGGATCTGGTCTCCCTCGGTTGGCCGAGCAATGGCCCAAATGCCATCGACTATCACGCTGGGGATTACAGGATTACCCTCCGGATCGATCCATTAGATGCAAATGGGTTTCTCGTATGGGCGGACCCACGGGCGGGAACGAGACAGTTTAATACGGATGGCCAGGCAAACGGGTGGCTCGCCATCGATGCCGAAGGGAATAAAACCTCTGGCGGTGCGATTGACAGGTGGAAGTAATCACTGAAGGGGGGCTCCTATTTCCTCAAGATTTCAGAAAATTTATTTGAGACACGGTTAAACGAGAGATCATTTCCACTGAGAATTCTTTTTTATAGATGACCCCGCTCCGGGGGTTTTGTACTGCAGGACTGCAACACCCCAGCACCATCTTGCCTCCAACCTTTAGCCTCTCAACCTCAGTCCTCTCAGCCTTAGCCTGTCGTTATTGCTGCTTACTTCCTACTCCTTTTTTCCTCAGCCTTAACCTCACCTGCTGAGGCAGGCACTGCTTCAAGCCTCAACCTCAACCTGCGAGGGGCGAGAGACCCGAGATTTCCCTTGCACTTTACCGAACTCTTTGTAACAATAGGGGAAATTGCGTTTGATTTGATCCGCGGTTAGCCACTTGAAAATCCGGACCGGACTGGAGGTGAGACCGCGAGCCTGAAACCTGTCAGTTGGAGAGGGATTTGAAAGGTGCAGATATTGTGGTGGTCGATACATCGTTCAAAGGAGCGAAGGTTTTTAGCCGAATTCGTGACCTGGATATTGCCTGAGGCAGAGGAATAGACCGTGAAATTACAGATATACCTCGACACATCTGTAATAAGTGCCTGTGTTGATGACAGGATGCCTGAAAGACAAAAGGATACTGAAGAGTTTTTTCATAGACTCGGCGAATTTGAGGTTAGTATTTCTGAATTGGCTTTAACAGAGATTGAGAGTACCAGAGATGCAGAGAAACGCAACCAGATGTCGAGAATAATATCTCCGTTTCAAGTGTTGGAGATAACAGATGAGATGCGAAAGTTACGTGAAATTTATCTAAAACAAGAGGTATTCTCGCCGGCGTCAACCGATGATGCTTTACATGTTGCCTGTGCCGTTATCTCCAGGGTTGATATTTTGGTAAGCTGGAATTTCCGGCATCTAGTAAGACGAACAAGAAGGGCCTTGATAAATGAGGTGAACATTCGCCATGGATTTCCAACTATTGAAATTGTTTCACCCCCGGAGATTTAGGTCTGTTCTATAGGAGGAAACAGAGATGATGTTTAACTATGAGGCCATTGCAAAGAGAATCAACTTGCCGGAGGAAAGGTTATCTGAAATCGGTAAGATCATTCGAAAGGATTTTCCCCGTGACGAGATGATGTTTGAGCTTCATATGTTGAGAATCTTGATGGCTTTGGAGAGGAAGGACCTGACTTTGGAGGATCTGTTGAAAGAGGAAGGTAATAAAGGTCGTGCTGACCGGACGAGGTAGGATCTGAGGTCAGCTTAACCGGGATCCGGGACTGGAGGTGAGACCGCGAGCCTGAAACCTGTCAGTTGGAGAGGGATTTGACAGGCACAGCATTTGATTAAGGAATGGGTATTCGAAGCACCGATGGACTTGTTTACCCCAATCGGTGCTTTTTTTGTATGGCCCTGAATGGGGGAGGGTACAAAAATCAATAAGGGCCAATAAACCGAGGCGCCGAAAGTTAATCGAACAAGAGTCAAAAGGAGACTTGACCCTTTTGCCTAATTTTTTTCTAACAGTCGGAAATACTCATCTCTGGATATTCCGGCTGTCTTCAGATTGTTCCTGATAATGGAGACGGGGATTTCATCGTAGGTAGGAATTACGATAGGTCTGGAAACTCCCGACTTGA
>CAYFXP010000181.1:0-5747 GCA_964346935.1 uncultured Syntrophobacterales bacterium | reverse complement strand
CTCTTGTCGCGATCCTTCAACTCCTCGGCGACATGCCAGGCAATTGCCTCCCCCTCCCTATCCGGATCGGGAGCGAGATAAATGGTGCGGACATTTTGGCTAGCCCTCTTCAACTCCTTGATGATTTTTGCCCTTCCGTGTATGGTTACGTAGCGCGGTTCAAAGTCATTCTCGATATCAACGCCCAACTCCTTCTCGGGCAGGTCTTTTATGTGTCCTACCGAGGCCTTAACGATGAATCCCGATCCAAGGAACTTATTGATGGTATTGGCCTTGGCGGGAGATTCAACGATCACAAGGGATTTTTCCATGCTCATTCCCTGACTCGAAGGGTTAATCGCAAGTGTGCAAGATCCACACCAGAATCCCTCCGGTGCCACCCCTCATCTTTTGGCGAATCGCTTTCCTGGTAACTGCTCGACTAATCCCTTCAATTCCAATTGTAATAGAATGGCGGATACGCGACTGGCGTCCATTCCAGTTTGGGCGATAATAGAATCGATGTGGACCGACTCATCCTCTACGAAGCGGAAGACCCTTTCCTCCTCATCTTCCAGGTAAGGCTTCACATCCCTGGGTTCCAACCTCTGATGTTGAAACCGGGGAAGGATTTCCTCCAAAATGTCATCGGCGGATTCAACCAGCTTGGCTCCTTGTTTGATCAATCGATTCGCACCTCGACTTCTTGCCATTCCGACGTTGCCGGGAACCGCAAATACATCCCGGTTCTGCTCCAGCGCCAATCCGGCGGTTATCAAAGAACCACTTCTCGAGTTTGCCTGGACGACCACCACCCCCAGCGATAGGCCGCTGATAATCCGATTTCTCCTGGGAAAGTTCGCCCCTTCCGGCGGTGTGGACAAGGGGAATTCAGAAATGACCGCTCCCTGAGCGGTAATCTCCTCAAAGAGGCGGCGATTTTCAGGGGGATAAACGATATCCACTCCACAACCCAACACCGCTATTGTCCTCCCCCCTGCTGATAGCGCCCCTCTATGAGCCGCTGAGTCGATCCCCCTGGCCATACCGCTCACGATCGTAACTCCATGTCTTGCCAAATCCCCAGCGATCCTTTCGGTAATCATCCGACCATAACTGGAGCTCAAGCGAGATCCCACCATGGATATTGCCAAGTCGTCCTTTGCCTGTAAATCCCCTCGAACATAGAGCAATGGGGGAGGGTCGTATATTTGTTTCAAATTATTAGGGTATGATTTGTCCTGCAATGTTACAATGGAGGCGTTGAGCTCCTCGACAAGCTTCAATTCACATTTCACCCTGCCTTGAATGTCGGTCTCCCTAATGAAGGCTGCCAGTCGTTCGCCAATCCCGTCCACCGTCTCCAATTCCCTCCGAGAGGCTTTAAAGACACGCTCGGGGTCCCCAAATCGTTCAAGCAAGGCCCTGACCAAAACTGGCCCGATCCCGGGAATGAAATTTAATGCTAGCCAATGGAAGCGCTTATCCACCTTTTCACCTTCAATAAGCCAATCCCAGACGGAGGAGGAAATAGGAGAGTGAATATGATGGGAAGATAATTGCAGAGGATTATCGAAACACCCCGGGAACGAGATTGTTTATCATCTCATTTTTTACATGCCGATGTCGTCTTTTTCGTTAGTTGGCCCTCACCGCCCTGTCTGGGATAGCTGGTGGGTAAGCCGATCGCCCCGCTCAATGGCCCGGTAGGATTTAAAAATGTGAGCCGTATACATGGCGTCTTGGGCACTGATGATCTTGCACTCTCCCAAAATACTCACCTTCCGCCCCAGGCTCTCCCCGGTAAGGGGATGTTTGATCACCGGCGATATCCGAAAAATCGTAAACTGCTCCCCAATCTCGATGGGATCCTTCGTTTTGAAGGCCAAATAGACGATATCTCCCTCCGCCATGAGGAGCCTTCCACGTTCCTTTGGCTCCACGACTACCCCAATGCTGGGAAACTCCTCCTTCGTAATAAAACCCGCCCATCGCTCCTCACCAGGCGGAATGGCCTCTGGCTTAAGGGCCACCTCTGGGGGCCTAACTGGGGGTACAACCGCTTCCCCCGGCTTTTCCTCCTCGGGTGGTTTTCGAGCAACCTCGGGCGGCCTTACCTCAGGCGGCCCTATTTCTGCCGGCTTTACCTCAGGCGGCCCTATTTCTGCCGGCTTCGCCGGTGGAATCCTCGCTTCCTCAAAGGGGTAGAACCGAATGGGATTTCCCGGATAAATCCAGTGTGGATTTGTAATATATTGATTGCTTTGCCAGAGCCTAGGCCACAGAAAAGGATCCTCCAGGAATCTCTCGGAAAGATCCCAAAGGGTGTCCCCCTTCTTAATGACGTACACCCCTTCCCGGCCCTCCCCTTTCCCTTGCTGAGCTAAGGAACATTCAAGGCCAAGGCCCATGCTCAAAAGGCACATAACTAATAAAGCCGAAACAAGGGAGCTGCATCTCGGTCCCATAGTTCCCTCCTTTTTCCACCATTTTCCCCTAATTATCCAGGATATCGTCCGTTTGTCAAGCTCCTTTGAACGTCAATGGGTCTTAAATACCTTGCACCATGGGCTAATTGAGGATATATTGAGGGCTATCTTACTCCCCATTTCGTAGAACCCAATGTCGTTCCGAAACGAAACACTGGACCATCTCCTTTCGGGTACCATAAAGATCTTCCAAAAGAAGAGAGGCTATCGCTTTTCCATCGATTCCATTTTGCTCGCCCATTTTATCCACTTGAAGGAAGGGCAGAGGGTTGTTGATTTGGGGACGGGGAGTGGCATTATCCCAATTATTCTTGCCACTAAGGTCAAATCGACGGAAATCTGGGGGGTAGAGATCCAGGAAGAGCTTGCAGAGGTGGCCAAGAGGAACATAGAAATGAACCACCTCCATGGTCGCGTTCATATTTTGAAGGGCGATGCTAGAAATCTCGCCCGTCAGATGGAATCGGAGGGGTTTGATATTGTCCTGACCAACCCGCCGTATCGAAAAATCCGTTCTGGTCGCATCAACCCTGAAAGGGAAAAGGCCATAGCCCGTCATGAGATAAAGGGATCCTTGGCTGATATGGCCAAGATCGCCTTCCGTTTGCTCAGGCCGAAGGCAAGCTTTTATGTCGTCTACCCGGCGGTAAGGATCGCAGACCTTATTACCTGCGTACGGAAAAGCCATCTCGAGCCCAAGCGATTAAGGCTTGTCCATCCCAATGCGAAAAAGGCCGCTCAATTGATCCTCATCGAAACCATTAAGGGTAGCGGGCCAGGGCTTGAAATACATCCACCGCTGTTCGTCCACGATTTGGATGGCCAGTACACCGAGGAGCTGCGAACCATCTATTCCTCCATGGCATAGACAAATCAATCCCCTGACCGGGAACTCCAGGTTCCCAACGTTTGACAATGCCGAACAAATGGGATATGTTTTTTTCGTTTTGAATGTAATAAGTGCCGACTTTTCCCTTCGCTGAGGGGTTCAGAACGAGGATGGATATCATAAATGATTTAATAGAGGACGAATTGGGCCAAGTTGAAGATGAATTCAAGAAGAACCTGCAATCCGAAGTCCCCCTCATCCCGAAGATCGGCCAACACTTATTATTAAGCGGGGGAAAACGCTTCAGGCCCACAATACTTCTCTTGTCCGCCAAGTTATGCGGGTACAAAGGTAAGCGTCAAATCCATGTTGCCAGCGTAATCGAATTTATTCACACTGCCACCTTGCTCCACGACGATGTAGTCGATGACGCGGAATTGAGGCGAGGTAATGCCTCGGCTAATTCCATATGGGGAAGCGAGGCCAGCGTTTTGGTGGGGGATTTTCTCCTCTCAAAATCCTTCTTCCTCATGGTGGACGATGGGGATCTAAAGATCCTGAACACCATCTCCAGGGCAACCACTCGAATGGCGGAAGGTGAAATCCAGGAATTGATGAGGACCAGCGACCTCTCCTTAACCGAGGAGGAATACCTTTCCATCGTGACCAACAAAACTGCCTCGCTCATCTCGGCCACCTGCCAGATCGGGGCGATTTTAGCCGGTGTCGATGGAATAAAAGAAGAAGCCCTTGCGAATTTCGGAATGAATCTGGGTATTGCCTTCCAATTTATGGATGATACCCTGGACTATACGTCGACGGAAAAGAAGTTCGGGAAGGAAATCGGAATCGATCTTCAGGGAGGAAAGATTACCCTTCCGTTAATTCACACCCTTCGAAGCTGCTCGCCCCCAGAGAGAGAGGAGCTTGCGGAGATGATTCTCTCCGAAACCTTAGATAAACGGGCGTTTCTGAGGGTGATGAATCTTATTACCAAGTACGGTGGGGTTGAATATTCCCTGGAGAAGGCCAGGGGGTATGTGGGCAAAGCGGAACGGTATCTGGATTGTTTTACCCATTCGATGGAAAAAACGGCCCTCCTGGCCATGGCCAACTATGTGGTTGAAAGAACCTGGTAGTGGCAAGAAAACTCTCCTCAAAGGCCTCCGCTCAAGATGGCTAAAGTACGGCGTGCCCTTTCTTGTAGCTATTCTAATCCAATTCCCCGTGGGCTGCAAAAAAGAGGCTCCCAAGGTAAAGAGGCCTCTGGCCCCTGATTTCGCCTTGCCCGGCGTCGACGGAAAAACCATTACCCTCTCCCAGTTGAGGGGGAGGGTAGTTCTGCTCGATTTTTGGGCAACGTGGTGTGCCCCATGTCGATTGGCCATACCCCACCTCAACGATCTGTACAAGGCTTATCGAACAAGGGGTCTGGAGATCATAGGAGTGAGCCTGGACACGGGGAGTCGAGAACGGGTTAGAAGGTTCGCGACCAGTATGGGAATTCAATATCCTATCATCATTGCCGATGATCAAGTGCTTAAAGATTACGGGATATCCCCCATCCCAACCACCTATCTCATAGATCGAGAGGGCTATATATCCAACAAATGGGTAGGGTTCAGTCAAAGCCTCATGAGCAAGATATCTGCCGAAACCGAAAGGCTATTGTCGCAGGAAAGTAGTTAGCCCCTCCCCGGTGCTTGATTCTAACTCCCATCCCTTCTTTTCAGCGCCCGAAAGGTCTAGAGTGCGTTGCCGTTAGTTAGGGAACCCCATTTCACGGATAAATCGGCTCAGCCTCCATGAGGAACTATCTCCTCCGCTTCCCCCTCTTCCTCCCGAAAGACCTCGATTACACTTCTCACCTCGATGCCGGCCTCTTCGAGGGCCTTCCTGATATCCTTCGCCTTAACATTTTTCGCCTTTACGATGAAATTAATCCTTTCGGCCAATCCATACCCCTCCTGAACGAGCTTCTTTCCAAGCCTCCTCTCTTCCTCTTAGCCCTTCCGCGCTTGCTGCCATCGATGATAGGATTCCAAGTAACTGTCGGCCACCCTGTGGGGATCCAGGTTGAGGGCCTTAGCGTATTCCATGATGAATCCCCTGATGTAAACCAACGCAGGTAGGTTCTCGAAACTCTCCTCTTCGAGCCATTCCAAGTTCTGCCTGGAGATCTTGGTTTTCTGGGAGATCTGCTTAAGGTCAAAGCCCATGGATTCCCTAATTCCCCTTAAGCTACTTCCCGTAAATCTGAACTCGTCGGGAAATGGGATACCCATCGGACCTTCCCAAAGAGGGTGGATTTCTCCGGCAGGAGGGAGCGCAACGGCCTCTCCCGAAAAAACGCCCTCCCCCAAGCCATCCAGCTTGCGGTCATACTCCGATCTCAATCTCTCATCCGTCAAAACCCGATAGGCTTCGTCTATGGTGGCATTGATCCTCTT
>CAYFXP010000180.1:0-5157 GCA_964346935.1 uncultured Syntrophobacterales bacterium | reverse complement strand
GGGTTCAGCCCGGTGCTTATTACTCGGCGCCGTCCCAGCAGTAGGTGCAGAGCCTCTCTTTGGGCAGCCCGATTGCCTCCACGAGGTCCGGCAGGCGCTGGTACTTCAGCGAAGTTAATTTTAACCTTTCCCTTATCCTATCAACCATCGCGGCGTGCTTTTCCGAATCGGGGTCGGTGTATTCATCGGGGAAGTTGTCAGCGGTTCCCTCGATTTCCTCGATTGCCTTTCTCGCCGCGAGATCCAGTTCGGACCTCGACCGGGAGAAATTGAGAAACTTGCAACTGTAGATCAGGGGAGGACAGGCCGGGCGCATATGGACTTCCTTGGCGCCGCAGTCATATAGCCTCTGTATGGTATCCTTGAGCTGGGTGCCCCTCACGATGGAGTCATCGGCGAAGAGCAATCTCTGCCCCTGCACCAGCTCCCGTACCGGGATCAGCTTCATCTTCGCGACGAGATCCCGTATGCTCTGATCCTGGGGTGTGAAGCTTCTATCCCACGTGGGGGTGTATTTCACAAAGGGTCTTCTGTAGGGTCTGTCTGCCTCGTTAGCATACCCTATGGCGTGTCCCGTTCCGGAATCCGGTATTCCCGCGACCATATCTATCTCCACGTTGTCGTTTCTTGCAAGCGCGGCTCCGCACCTGTTTCTCACTGTCTCAACGTTGATCCCCTCGTAATTCGTGGCAGGATATCCGTAGTAGACCCAGAGGAAACCACAGATCTGCATCCTGGCCTCAGGTGCCTCCTTCTGTTCAACCCCGTCTTCGTTTATCAGCACTATTTCGCCGGGGCCGAGGTATCTCGTGATGGCGTACCCTACATTGGGAAAGGCACACGTCTCGAGCGCGGTGGCATAACTTCCCGGCTTCTCTCCAATCACAATGGGAGTTCTTCCAAGCCTGTCCCGTGCGGCATAGAGTCCTTCGTCGGTGAGGAGAAGCATCGAGCAGGAGCCGTCGATCTTACCCTGCGCTTTCTGGATCCCCTCCGTGAAAGTAGCCCCCTCATTTACTAAGGTCGCGACAAGCTCGGTCGGGTTGACCCCTCCCCGACTCATCTCCGAGAAATGTACCCCCTTTCCGGAAGCCCTCGCGGCGAGATCCTCGAGATTGTTGATCCTTCCTACGGTAACGATAGCGTATGTTCCGAGATGGGAGCCTATAATCAACGGCTGGTCCTCATAGTCGCTTATGACCCCTATGCCCCTGGTGCCGTGGAGCTTCGGAAGGTCGTCCTCGAACTTGGACTTGAACTGAGCATTTTCGATATTGTGGATGGCGCTCTTCACCCCCGCCGAAACCCTCACGGCGAGTCCCCCCCGCTTCGTTCCGAGGTGGGAGTGGTAATCGGTCCCGAAATACAGATCCTGAATGCAATTGTCTCTGCTTACCACACCGAACAACCCGCCCATGGATTCCTCCCTTTATCGTAATGGTTCGCGATCGACTCGATTTCTAAGCCCAAGTATATAACCAGTGTGATCATATTCAACTCTTAAAAAGGTGTTGTTGCCCAAATTCCCCTTCGCTCCCTGTTCGTATGGTTCGTGCTCGTGGCTCGAATCCCGCCATTTGTCATTTGGACCTTGAACTTTGACATTTGATATTCTTACCTTCAGCCTCTAACCTCATCCGCCTTTCTGGCTGCAGCACTGAATAACTTCGGTTTGCCGGGAATCCGGGCAATAATCTCTTAGGTAATTGCAGCCCCTCAGAGGCCGGCCTTCCTCTTGCCTTCTCCCTTCCTGGGGAATGTGCTAAAATATTTTAACAGGTCTATAAGTGATTATACCTAAAATCGAGGAGAGGAAGCCACGGAAATTCGAGGGCAAAAAACCAGGTAACGGAGCTACGAGTATGAACAAGGCTGAAGCCACTCCCTCAACCGACTTTATTCGCGAAATCATAGACGAGGATTTGAAGGTAAACAAGAACGAGGGTAGAGTTGCAACCCGATTCCCGCCAGAACCAAACGGGTATCTCCATATCGGGCACGCCAAGTCCGTCTGCCTGAATTTCGGCCTCGCCGAGCAATACGGGGGGACCTGCAATCTGCGATTCGATGATACCGATCCGAGCGGCGAGTCCATGGAATACGCCGAGTCGATCAAATCTGACGTTCGGTGGCTCGGATTTGATTGGAATGAGAGGCTGTTTTACGCATCCGACTACTTTGAACAACTCTACCAGTATGCAGTGCAACTGATCAAAGATGGCAAAGCATATGTCTGTAGTTTGGATCCGGAGGAAATCAGGGAGTACCGTGGCACCTTGACGAAGCCGGGGAAGGACAGCCCGTATCGTGCTCGCTCGGTTGAGGAGAACCTGGACCTCTTCAAGCGAATGCGGGCTGGGGAATTCGAGGAGGGTACCCACGTCCTTCGCGCCAAAATCGATATGGGATCTCCAAATATGAACATGAGGGATCCGACTATCTATCGAATTAAAAAAATCCACCACTATAGAACGGGCGACACGTGGTGCATTTATCCGATGTACGACTTCACCCATTGCCTCTCGGATTCCATCGAGGGGATCACGCATTCCATTTGCACGCTGGAGTTTGAAAATAATCGCCCATTGTACGACTGGGTGCTTGATCAGTTGAAGGTCTATCATCCCCAGCAGATCGAGTTCGCTCGGCTCAACCTGAGCTATACCGTTCTGAGCAAGCGAAAGCTCGTGGAGTTGGTTGAAAAAGGGCATGTTACGGGGTGGGATGACCCACGTATGCCAACACTGGCCGGTCTGCGGAGACGTGGATTTACACCGGAGGCAATCCAGCACTTCTGTGAGCGTATCGGCGTGGCCAAGCGGGATAGTATCGTCGATATAGAGCTGCTTGAGCACTGCATTCGTGAAGACCTGAATCAACGAGCGCCGCGTGTCATGGCCGTATTGCGTCCCCTCCGCCTGGTCATCGATAACTATCCAGAGGACAAGGTGGAAGAGCTGGATGCCCCATACCATCCGCAGAATCCCGATATGGGATCACGGAAGGTCCACTTTTCCCGCGTGCTGTACATCGAGCGCGAGGATTTTCGTGAGGATCCGCCGAAGAAATTCTTCCGCCTGGCCCCTGGTCGCGAGGTAAGGCTTCGATATGGTTACTACGTCACATGTACAGGGGTGGTCAAGGACGAGCAAACCGGTGAAGTGGTTGAAGTGCACTGCACCTACGATCCGAAAACAAGGGGGGGGTGGTCTCCAGACGGGCGCAAGGTCAAGGGAACGATACACTGGGTTTCCGCTGCTCATTCGCTCCCCGCAGAGGTGCGCTTGTACGACCGTCTCTTCCAGGTCGCAAACCCAGGCGGCGAAAAGGACGGTGATTTTGCGAAATGTCTGAATCCAAACTCGCTGGAAAAGCTCACATCCGGCCTTGTTGAAACGAGCCTGGAAGGGGCAGTGGCGGGAAGCCGTTACCAGTTCGAGAGGCTTGGCTATTTCTGCGTCGATCCCGTTGATTCCTCCGAAAAAGCACTGGTGTTCAATCGGACAATCACGTTACGTGATTCATGGGCTAAGATTGAAAGCAAGGAGAAGAGTAAGGAGTAGATAGTAGGCAGTAGGCAGTAAGCAGTAAGAACTAGGTGGTAAATGCCAGAACATCGATAACCTTTTTTTGAATTGAGGATGTGTCAATACATCGATTACCTTCCGGGGGATCAGGTTAGGTACTTTTTCGTCTCCTCGGCCTCTGCACGGACGACATAAGCACGGTCCCACTCGAAGCCATCATTGAGCCCCAAAATTCTCTCCACGGCTTTCTTGGCCGTGGCCTTCTCCTGACTGCCGATGAAATTAAACCTGGCCATCTTTCCGATGCCTCGTACCGCCTTTGCCCGGACGCCGGAATTAGGGTCGGATAGGTTTCTGGCGAGGGAGGTAAACATCCTCTTTTTCACTTTTAGTGGGATAGTCTGAGGGTCCAGGTGTTCCACGAGCTTTCCCAATACCCTGGTGGCCGTATCCCTTACCTCCCCGTTGGAATCATCCATGGCATGCATCACCTTGGGGATAACCTTGGCCATCTCAGGTTCCCTGATCTTTCCCAAAGCGTAGAGGGCAAAACATCTCACGTACGGATCGAAGGACCCCGCATAGAACTTGAGCAACGGCTTGATGGCGGGTTTGCCGATCTGGCCCAAAACCCTTGAGAGAGCGAACTGGACTTTTAAATCGGTCTCCTTCATTTCGTAGAGGATCAGGGGAATAGCCCTTTCCCCTAATCCCACCAGTATTTTGAAGGCCCGGTCCACGGCAGGCTCCAGGTCAGGCCGGTCGAAGGGGTCGATATAGAAGAGGCTGCAGAGGGCCAGGATGGCCTCATTGAGATCTTTTCCCCGCAGGTCCTTTATCCTCCATTCGATTTCATTGAGGCCTTCGATGACGTCATCGAGACTCCCTGCCCTGAGCTTTTGGAAAGCCGACTTCACATTGCCCTTCTCCACGACCTATCCCTCCTTAATTGAAGCCCCTTTTATTGAGATACGCTTAATTTGTCTCAGAGTTAGTCTAGGGTCTTAATCCCAATACCATTAATCCTCTTGGTAAGGCCTTCATTTTTCTCCCTCCCCTTTCTTAAGAAATAGAAAAACCGGATCACCTCTTCGGCAACCCGGCTATCTCTAAACTCTATCGATTATTTCGCTAAATCGGTTCTGCCAACGATCCCACTATAACACTGACCAAATTAGGTAGTAGCCACTTGCAGGTTCCATACCTGGAATTCAAAGACCCGTGGCTTTCCGCCCCATCCTCGCGGATGGTTTGGCTTTGTCGGAGAACAAAAGTTATGTTCTCAGATTGGGAAAGTCTTGTCAACCAGAATCTAAGTATGTTTTATTCAATAGAATTAGAGAGGCTTCTGAAGGGCGAATCAGAAAAACAATGATACTTCTATGAGGCCGCTTGTTGTCAAGCTCCTTTTTCGTTTAAGACATCCGTTACTCCTTCAGCTATCAATCGAGCTAGCGGCTTCCTTAAACGTGAGGCTGTATTTGCCTCGAACGAACTTCTATCCGTGCTGGCTTCTTTTACCAGACACCCAATGCTGTATTCGCCCTCAGGCGATCCGGGAAGCAGCAGGGACCCCGAAGGGGGGGCTAACTGTATTAGGTAGTTTTTCCAGCTCCTACCGTTATCGATT
>CAYFXP010000179.1:0-4067 GCA_964346935.1 uncultured Syntrophobacterales bacterium | reverse complement strand
TCCAAACGCATCGAACCTGCCAGGTCCGCAGCTGAATACGCTCAGTGTTCGCAACAAAAGGCCAGGATGTTGGGCTCAAACCCATCCATCACGCCGCCCCTTCCAGGACCATAACCTCGCATTTGGCCAAGACCTGATCATCCCGGTAATGTCCCAACTCTATGGCCTTGGCCGGACATTCCGCAGCGCAACAGCCGCATCCATGACACTTGGCCACATCGATTTCGGCCTCCCCTTCGACGTTGATAACCGGAACCTCGTAGGGGCAGACCCGGACGCACGTGAGGCAAGCTGCGCACTTCTCCCCGTCTACCCGGGCCACGATGCCGCTTACCGTAATCCTCTCCTGGGAGAGCAACGTTGAAGCCCGAGCAGCCGCGGCGTTCGCCTGCGAGATGGTTTCGCTTATGAGCTTGGGGGCGTGAGCAGATCCACATACGTACATTCCATCGGATGCCAAATCGACGGGCCTCAGCTTCATGTGGGCCTCGAGGAAGAACTCCTCGGCTGTCCTCTGGATCTTCAGCAATTTGGCCAGTTCCTCGTTCTCCCTCGGGACCGTGGCTGAGCTCAATACAACGGAATCAGGGGCGATCTCCATCTCCTCCTTGAGAATCGGATCGGTGAAGGAGACCGTGAGCGAGTCACCTTCAATTCGAACCTCGGGCTTTCCCTCCGGTTCATAGGAGACGAATCGAATTCCCGCCTCCCTGGCCTTGGAATAATACTCCTCCATGAGCCCGTAGGTTCGAATGTCCCGATAGAGCACGTATAGTTCAACCTCCGGATTGATTTCCTTCAGTTTCAGGCCATTCTTCATGGCCACGCTGCAGCACGTTCGGCTGCAATAAGGTCGCTCCTCATCTCTTGAGCCAACACACTGGATCATCACCACGCGCCTCTTTTCGGCGACCTCTTCGGGCCGCTTGACGAGCAGCTCCTCAAACTCCATTTGGGTCATGACCCTTGGATCTTCCCCGTATAGATATTCCCGAGGCTTCGCCTCCTCGGCACCCGTAGCAACGATGACGGCGCCGTGTTCGATCTTCTGGTAGGTCATGCCCGGGGCGATCATCAGGCCCGTGGAGAAATTCCCCTGAGATCCGCTGAAGTCTACAACAAGGGCATTGGTGATCACGTGGATCAAGGGGTTCTCACGAACCCGGGAAATGGTCTCTTCCAAGAATGCCTGAACATCATCCCCCTCGAGGGTGGAGTGGACATTCCTCAGATTTCCCCCTAGTTCGGCCTCCTTTTCAACCAGGTACACCTCGAAGCCCTGTTCGGCCAACCTGACGGCGGCCGTCATCCCGGCTATCCCTCCGCCGATCACGAGCCCCTTCTGGATGACCTCCAGCGATTGTTCGGCCAGGGGTTCGATAAATCGAGCCCTGGCCATCGCCATGCGAACCAGATCCTTGGCCTTCTCCGTAGCAGTTGGCTTGTCGCGCATGTGGACCCAGGAACACTGGTCCCGAATATTGGCCATCTCGAAGAGGAACTTGTTCAACTTGGCCTCGCGAATAGTCTCTTGAAACAAGGGCTCGTGGGTTCGTGGCGAACAGGAGGCAACCACGACCCGGTTGAGCCCGTGTTCCTCGATGGCCGCCTTAATCTTCTCCTGGGTATCTTGGGAGCATGTATAGAGGTTCTGGTCCGCGAACACCACGTTGGGAAGGGAACGGGCATACTCCATCACCTCGGGGACATTCACGAATCCCCCGATGTTGATCCCGCAATGGCAGACGAAGACCCCGATGCGGGGCTCCCCATCTCGGACATCCAATTCCTCTGGGTACTCCTTCTTCACGGTAAGGGTGCCCCTGGCCTCCGATATAGCTTGCGAGGCGCATGCAACTGCACCGCTGGCCTGGGCCACCGTCTCGGGAATATCCTTGGGTCCCTGGAAGGCACCACAAGCGAAAACTCCCGGCCTGGAAGTGGACAGGGGCGCGAGGGAATTCGTCTTGCAAAAGCCGTAACGATCGACGTCCACCCCTATCCTCTGGGCTAATTCAACGGCTTTCCCCGAGGTAACCATGCCCACGGACAACACCACGAGGTTGAACTCCTCCTCCCTGATCTCTCCCCCCTGGTCGATGTAGGTGACGACCAAATCCTTCGTGTTGAACCGTTCCCTTATCCGGGAAACCATACATCGGATAAACCGAACGCCGTACTCATCCCTGGCCCTCTCGTAGTAAAGGTCGAAGCCCTTGCCATAAGCCCTCACGTCCATATAAAAGATGGTGGGTTTTATAAAACCCACGTGTTCCTTGGCGATGATAGCTTCCTTCGTGGCATACATGCAGCAGATGGAAGAGCAGTAATCGTTGCCGCATGCTGTATCCCTTGATCCAACGAATTGGATGAAGGAGATCTTTTCGGGAATGGTTCCATCGGAAGGTCGCAAGAGGTGGCCCCTGTATGGACCTGAGGCGCTTAGCAGCCTCTCGAACTCGATGCTGGTGACCACGTTGTCAAAGACCCCGTATCCGAACTCCGGCTTTTTTGGGGCCTCGAAGACCTCATACCCTGGCGAGAGGATGACACTTCCAACTTCTATGGTCTCGTTCCTTTCCCGGTCGCCGTAATTTACGGCCTTGGCCAGGCAAACCTTCTCGCAGAGACCGCATCCGATACACTGTTCCCGATCGACAGCAAAGACCTTGGGAACGGCCTGTGCGTACTTAATGTAGATGGCGGACCTGCGGCTGAGCCCTTCGTTATAGGCATCGATCGCACTGACGGGACAATGTTTACTGCACTCGCCACATCCCGTACACTTCTCCTCATCGATATACCGAGGCCTTCTGGTGAGCTTGACCTCGAAATTGCCGGGCTCACCCTCGATGGATTCTACTTCCGAATTGGAGATGACCCGAATATTGATGTGCCTTCCGCATTCTACGAGTTTGGGGGACATGATGCACATGGAACAGTCGTTGGTGGGAAAGGTCTTGTCTAGTTGGGCCATATATCCCCCAATGGTGGGAGAGCTATCGACGAGATAAACGAAAAAGCCCGCCTCGGCCAAATCGAGGGAAGCTTGCATTCCACCGATTCCACCTCCCACCACCAATACTGCCCCAATCATACTGTTGTTTTTCTCCGCCGCTTCCATGGGTTTCACCCGCTCCGCGCGTAAAGGGGGGCTCTTCCCTCCCCCTCCTCTATGGCCACCTTTCCCTCTCCGATGAGGTCAACGAGATAGGTCAATACCTCCCTTAAAGCGAGTCCAAGGGTCGATGCTATCTCCTGCGCGGGGAGGGATTTTCCCTCCAGCTGTAACAAAACCCGCTTCTTGATATACTCATCCCGAAGGGTGGATTCCACGAGCCGATGCAACTGGTCCGGCTTTACGGTCTCACCGTAGACGTTTTCCCCCTCCAGAAGCGCCTCCTCCTTTCCCACCAGCCACCTCAGCTTTTCACCCTCGAGCGCTCCCTTTACCGCCAGGAGCCTGCCCTCCAGGGATTCATCCAGTTCTAACGGCCCCAGACCCTTGAGGGCCTGGGTAAAATTCCTTACCACCTCTGCAAACCGCTGTCCCTCCCCTGCTGAGACCCAATCAAGCATGAACCTCCCCTTCTCTATCCCCGCCATCTCCAGGGCCTCGCCCGTTAGGCGCATCTTCTTCTCCGCCTGTATATTTCCCGTTAGGTAGTGACAATCACCCGGGTGACATCCCAAGACCATCACGCCATCGAAACCGGAGAGCAGTCCCTCGGGGATAAAGATGGGATCAACCCTCCCCGAACACATTACCCGAACGACTCGAATGGTGGGAGGATATTGAAACCTGGATATACCAGCCAGATCCGCCCCAGCATACGCACACCAATTACAGAGGAAGGCAAGAATCCTCGGCTCAAAGACCTCCTGCCGCGCCTCTTGGGACCTATGTTTTGGCTCCTGTACGTCCGTGGGCACGTTCCTCAACCTCTCGCGACCTTCTTTTGAACCGGTATAAGGGCCTCGATCTGGGCGATTAGCTCCTCGTCCGAGAAGTGCTTCATGGTAATCGCCTTCTGCGGACAACTGGCACTGCACACGCCGCATCCCTT
>CAYFXP010000178.1:0-1911 GCA_964346935.1 uncultured Syntrophobacterales bacterium | reverse complement strand
AGTTAAGATCATGCCCGGGGTACAGAATCCGCACTGAATTGCCCCATTTTCCACAAAAGCCCTCTGGAGGGGATGGAGGTCTCCCTCTTGGCTCAAACCTTCTATGGTCGTTATCTCCTTGCCAACAGCATCCATGGCAAGGGTTATGCAGGAGAGATAGGCCTCCCCATCGATGAGCACCGTACAGGCTCCACATGCACCCAAATCGCATCCCCTCTTGGTGCCCATCAGCCCCATTTTTTCCCTCAACACCTCGAGGAGGGTCTGATTGGAGGAGACGAGAACCTCATAAGCATCCCCGTTTATCTTCAGCTCTATGCTGTGCTTCATCCCCTTACCCTCCCCATAGCCTCTTTCAACGCGCTTTTCAGTAACAGCCCCATGAGCTTCCTCTTATACGAGGGTGAGTATAGAGACGTCTTTAACGGAGTTCCCTCCTTAGAGGCGAGACCAACCGCTTCTTCCAGGATCTTCTCGTTAAGGTCTTTGCCCGTTAGAAAATTCTCGACCCCTCTCGCCCTTATGGGCCTCCGATCAACAGCGGTGAAAGAGACCCTGACTTCTTTCCTCTCCATTGATGCCCACAGAGCCATCCCGACAATGGGGAAATCGATGCTTTCACGATGTGCAAATTTGCTATAGGTGCAAAATCCGCTCCCTGCCTCCTCCGGAATGATGACGTGAGTGAGAATTTCTCCCCCTTCCAAGTGAAGAGGGGTCTTTCCATCTCCGGAGAAGAGATCCTCTAAGGACACCTCTCTCACTCCCGTATTGCTTTCCAAGCTAACCTTGGCATTCAATACGAGGAGAACGGGAGCCACATCGCCCGAATAGCTCGAGTAACATATTTCCCTCTTATTTACTACGTGGCAAATCTCTCCGCCGGCTTTAAAGCAGGGCGCCCTCGAGCTTCGCCACCATTTAGATTGATTGAAGAACTTACACCGATTTTGCTGACATATGTTGCCTCCAATGGTGCCCATGATTTGATGATGATACGAGCCCACGGAGGAAGCAGCTAAGGTAAGAGCAGGGATTTTCCCTTTTATGAGTGGGTTTCCATATGCGCTCTTAAGAGAGGCAAGTGCTCCAATCCTCATGGAGCCGTTCTTCTCCTCTATGAAATCCAATTCGGGGATCCTTTTGATATTTACAATAACAGTGGGCACCTCAACCCTGTGCTTCATGTTTACCAAGAGATCCGTTCCCCCTGCGAGTATTTTGGCATTTGGATCTTCGGACAATATTGAAGAGGCCTCCTTGATGCTCCTCGGTTCAATATAGTCAAATTTTGGCAGTCTCACAGACTTCCTCCCGACTGCAATTATTTCGCGAGCAGTGCCCGTAACTTATACCTTTGAACCTTCCCGCTCGCCGTGCGGGGCAGCTCATCTGTAAAACGAATCCAGCGTGGGCATTTGTAATGGGCGATCTTGCTGCGAACGAAATTCCGCAACTCCTGCTCAAGCTCATGTGAAGGGGTGTGGCCTTGGTTAAGGACCACAAAGGCCAGGGGCTTTTCCAAGCCCGCCGCGTCTGGTGCGCCGATCACCGCACATTGGTTAACGGCCGTGTGCTCCAGCAAAACCCCCTCAACCTCGAGAGGCGGTACCCACATGCCCCCCGCTTTGAAGATATCGTCAGCTCTCCCCACATACCAGTAGAAACCGCTCGAATCCCTGTAAAATTTGTCACCGGAGTTAAACCACTCACCGTGGAAGCTTTCCTTGGTTTTCTGATGTTTGTTCCAATAATATGCCGCCGTACCGTCGCTCTTTATCCAGAGAGTACCTATCTCATCCTGTCCAACGTCACTCCCCTCGTCATCAACCAATCTGGCCTCGAAACCAGGGAGAAGCACCCCGCTGCTGCCGGGCTTGATTGAGCCCGGTTTGTTGGAGAGATATTCGG
>CAYFXP010000177.1:0-8544 GCA_964346935.1 uncultured Syntrophobacterales bacterium | reverse complement strand
ACCACCTCCTCACACAGTTCACCAAGCTTCTCGGCTAATAACTCAAGCTGTTCAATTATGTCCAAGGGATCTCCCGCATAATCAAGTCTTCGAGTATTTCCGATGCCATATTCCGTTCCCTAGTTGATCCAACCCGTATTGCATCTGCCAATGCAAGCAATTTGTAAAGGGTCGCATCATTTCCGGCTGCTACTGGGACGGATTTGTAAATCGGCTTAATCGCTTGTCCCCTGCCCTGACCCCCTGGCAGCGGCCAGACGAAGTCGATTTTCGAAACGATCTTATCTTTAAGTGGTGGAGCCGAATGAGCTGTAGGCATTCCTCGGGTTAACCCGCCCGGCTTTACGGGAAATACATAGCGAAACCCATGCAACATGAATTCAAGAAGTGCTGGTCGTATGCAACCCCTGTCTATGGGGTCAATGAGGCCTGCAAGGATAGACCGGCGGATAGAGCTACTAAGCTCTGAGGCGCTTATGCCCAACTCTTTAGCTAGGGCCTGGATTCGGAACTCCCTCCCGCCTATGGCAACAAGCTTCAATAACACTAATACATCCTGTCCTTTCATGATTCCGATTATATTCGCATTTCGCGAACTATGCAAGTTATTTTTTTTATTAAGTAATCTTAGATTTTTTTGAACCAATTTGATCTGTTATTCGCTATTCGCGAACAGCGAATTCCTAAAGTTACAACTAAAATATTTCCTGTTATTCCGCTATCTTAGCAAGATGGGCCAAAGTCAACAGGAAAAAAGCGGAGTAAAGGCCCAGCCTGTACGAAGGGAAATCCCCCAAGATCCCAAGAGGGAGGATTGGCGCTTATCGACCAATGGTGAACAATGAATTGGGATGGACACCCTATGGACACCAAATCGGCCCAAAACGAAAAAACGGGGTTACGCGAATCGCGTAACCCCTTGAAATCATTTGGTAGCGGGGGGTGGATTCGAACCACCGACCTCCGGGTTATGAGCCCGACGAGCTACCTGACTGCTCCACCCCGCGTTATTAAAATATTAAACCAGCCCAAAATCTTTGTCAACCCCCCTTTACCACCTGCCACCCCCCTGCTTTTTTCGAAACGATCCCTTTGGAAAGGACAATCTGGAAAGGGGACCCTGCGCACAAACTTACCCGGAACCATAACACCAGGGATTTCTATCTGGCCGCAACACTGGAGGACTGCAGCACCGCAGCACCACATCTCAAGATAGCGCCTTGACAAAAGGGGCCGCCCCCATACAATGGTGAATGAGCCCATCGGTTGAGGCAATGGGAACTTAAAGACACCGACAATGAAGATCCTTCGAAAATACGTCTCCAGGGAATTCCTCAAGATATTGCTCCTCAGCATGAGCGCCTTCATTCTGATCTACCTCGTCGTCGATTTCTTCGCTCGTAT
Organism: uncultured Syntrophobacterales bacterium; assembly: GCA_964346935.1. GTDB lineage: Bacteria > Desulfobacterota > BSN033 > WVXP01. The sequence goes on along the minus strand of CAYFXP010000177.1, from coordinate 7,140 downwards.
GGACACCTTCGTCGAACATAAGGCTGCTCCGACCCAGGTCCTTCTGTATTACCTGTATCAGACACCGGGCATCGCATTTCAGGTCTTCCCCCTAGGCGTGCTGATGGCTACCCTTCTCGGCCTGGGAATCCTCTCGAGGAGCAACGAAATTACAGCCATGAAGGCCAGCGGAATAAGCCTCTATCGCATTACCCTCCCCCTGTTTCTCTTGGGGATCTTGGCAAGCGTTCTCTGTTTCATCGGAAACGAGTTCATCGTCCCCTTTTCGAAGCGGCAATCGGATGACATCCTTCTAATGGAAATCCGCAAAAAGCGGCGCAAGACCTTTATTCGCAACTATAAGGTATGGTATCGAAGCCAAAATGCTATCTACAATTTCCAGCTCTTCAACCCCCAAAAGGATTTGCTCGAGGGGATCACCCTATTTGAGTTCGACGATGATTTCAAACTCACGAGGAGAATTGAGGCCGAAAGGGCCCTCTGGAAAGGCGATGCCTGGCACTTTTATGACGTAACTATCAGGGATTTTCGGAAAACAAGAGAAATCCAAACAACCCAATTCGAGGAAAAGGTGATCCCCATCCCCGAAACCCCCGATGTCTTCAAGGAGGAACAAAGGGATACCGAGGAGATGGGCTACTACGATCTTCGGCGTTTCATTCGGAACATCGAAAAGGGAGGCTATGACGCCACCAGATATATCGTAGACCTCTATGCAAAGCTGTCTTTCCCGCTTGCCTGCACCATCATGGTCCTTATCGGAATCCCCTTCTCCACCAAAACAGCCCGCAGCGGGGGGATTGCACTACCAATCGTCATGAGCATCGTCATAGGATTCCTCTATTGGATCACATTCAATCTCAGCCTCTCCCTCGGTCACTCCGGGTCGTTACCGCCGCAGATGGCAGCCTTTGCCCCCCATGCCCTGTTCGGATTGGGGGGAATATATGCATTGGTCAGCATCAGGCAATAGCGGGACAAATCCGAGGAGAATTTTCCCTGCGAACTCAGGAAACTCCAAACGTGAGGGGATTGACGAGCGCCATATATGATGATAAACCTTTTTCCGAATAATGCCATACCAGGAGGAACCGAGATGGCCGTCATGGAGATCAGCGTTATACCCATTGGAACGAATGATCCCAGCATCAGCCACTACGTGGCCGAATGCGTCGCCGTCGTGCAGGAGAAGGGCCTTCGCTACGAGCTGACATCCATGGGAACCAATGTGGAGGGAGACTTGGGAGACCTCCTCTCGGCTGCTGAACAGATGCATGAACTTCCCTTCAAACGAGGCGCACAACGGGTGGTCACCTCCATCAAGATCGACGATCGAAGGGATAAGCCGCTGAGCATGCAGGGGAAAAAAGAGGCCGTGCAAAAGAGGTTATAGCCTCAATCCCTCAGGACGTATGGCGATATTGTCACCCTTGGCTTCTTTCGATCCCTCCCGAGCTCTCGCCTATCAAGATGATGCGGCCAGTAGGAGTTTTTTCGACTTCCTTCCCCTTGACTTTTGGGTTCCGCCAGCTATACTTCAAACAAGTTCATTCAGCTTCAACATCGATTCCACAATATTGGCAAAGGGGGGAGCTCATGAACATAAAATACTATGGCCATGCGGCATTTCTCATTACGTCAACGGGTGGAAAGAGGATCATTACCGACCCGTATAAACCGGGCGCGTTCGGTGCCATGAGCTATGGAGGGATTTCCGACGAGGCGGATGTGGTCCTTGTGAGCCACGACCACGATGACCACAACTATTCAGGGGGACTGCCGGGGAACCCGAAAGTTGTTCGGGCCCCCGGGAAGCAATCCGCCCATGGCATCGAGTTCAATGGCATCCCCACCTTTCACGACAGCTCCTCAGGGAAGGAGAGGGGGAACAACATCATCTTCACCTTCACCCTGGATGAGATAACTCTCTGCCATCTCGGAGACCTTGGACACATCTTGAGCAAGAACGAGGTGGAAGCCATCGGGGCCGTTGATCTCCTCATGCTTCCCGTTGGCGGTTTCTATACCATAGACTCCAAGAAGGCTTCGGAAGTAGCTAGCCAGCTCAATCCCTCGATCATAATCCCTATGCACTTCAAAACGGGTAAATGCGAGTTTCCCATTACCCCCGTTGAAGAATTTACCAAGGGAAAAACCAACGTGAAGGTCATGAGCGCGAGCGAGGTATCCCTCAATAAGGAGGACCTTCTGAAGGAGACGGAGATCATCGTTCTACAACATTCCCTCTGAGGGGGCAAGCCACCAGAGGGAGCGAGGGAGAGACAGCTTGATCCCGCTGGTGGGTAATACCATAATGCAGAAGTATGAGCTCAAGCCGTTTTTGAGCCGAGAGCAGATCCATCGGAGGGTTAGGGAGTTGGCCCAAGAGATCTCCCGGGATTATCTGGGTAAGGAGATTCTCTTTATCTGCATCCTCAAGGGGGCCTTTATCTTTCTATCGGACCTTATGCGCCACATCGATCTTCCCGTCCGGGTTGACTTTATTGGACTGGCAAGCTATGGCTCTGAAATGGTCTCATCTGGCCAAATTCGGATCACCCGGGAGGGCTCCATACCCGTGGAGGGTATGGACGTGATCGTGGTGGAGGATATCATCGATAGCGGCAGGACGCTGAAATTCTTAGCCGATGAGCTCCGGTCCAAAAGACCTCGCTCCCTCAGGGTCTGTTGCCTTTTGGATAAGAAATCCCGCCGCGAGGTGGAATTCGAGGCCGATTACGTGGGCTTCTATATAGAGGATCTCTTCGTTGTGGGCTATGGGCTTGACGTTAACGAGCAGTTTCGAAACCTTCCGGGCATCCATTATGTGGTTGAATAGAGGCCTCCTCGTCTCCCTCATTTTCCTTGTCGCCCTATCGTGTGCTCCCAAGAAGAAAATGCCGATCCCCGAAAAAGCCCCAGAACCAGCAATCCCAGAGGCACCAAGGCCAGCGGAAAGGGAAAAACCGGAGGAGGAACCTCCAGACGTCGCCCTTTTCAATATGGGAGAGCTTCTCTTCTCAAAGGAGGATTTCGCGGGTGCAGGCCTTATATTTCGAGATCTTATCAGCCACTATCCAGCCAGCCCATTGGTAAATGAAGCCAAGTATAAGCTCGCCATCTCCTATAACAAGACCGGGCGATATGAGGATTCCCTCAGCCTTCTCAGGGAGGTCCTTCCCCTTTCCCTGTCCCCTTTGAGGAAATCGTTGATTTACTCCGTGATGGCGGACGATTATTCCGGGCTTGGGGATTACTTCGAATCCCTGAGATGGCACATAAAGGCCATGGAAAGCGCCGAAGAAGAGACGCAAAGGGAAGAAATATGGCAGAAGATCAAGGAAATCATGGACTATCGCCTTTCGACCGCACAGCTCCAGGAGATCCAATTCATCTACGAGGACTCGCCCATCGCGGGTTATGCGGCCTTCAGGATAGCCCAGGTCTCCTTCGATGAAGGAGACCTGGAGCAGAGCAAGAGGCTGATCTACCGGGTCATGGATGAGTTTCAGGACCAACCCTATTATCCCGAGGTCGAGGCGTTCTTTGAACGAATAAAAGAGGAGTCGGTCCCGGAAAGGAACGTCATCGGGTGCATTCTCCCCCTGAGCGGCCAAAATCGAGTCTACGGAGTTCGTTCGCTCCATGGAATTGAGCTAGCGATCCATGCCTTCGAACCGGACTACGAGGGAATGCCCATTAAGCTGGTAATCAGGGATTCAAAATCTAGCCCAAGGGAGGCTGAGATTGCGGTCGAAGACCTGGTCGATGCCGACAGGGTCATGGCCATCATCGGCCCCCTCTTGAGCGTTACCTCCGAGGCAGCCGCCAAAAGGGCTCAGCAATTGGGAGTCCCCATCATTACCCTCACGCAAAGGGAGGATGTTGTCGAAATCGGGGAGTTCGTCTTCCAAAACTGCCTCACCAATTCTCAGCAGATAAAGGCCCTCATCTCTTTTGCCATGGATGAGCTGAGGCTGAGTCGCTTCGCCGTCCTTTACCCCAGGGATTTCTACGGGATAAAGCTGACTCACCTCTTCATCGACGAGGCACTGCGCAACGGGGGCGAGATCATGGGAGTTCAGTCCTACGATAACGAACAAATGGATTTCGGGAGGCAAATCAGACAGCTGGTGGGGCTCCGAGAAAGAGAGGCCAACAAGGAAGGGGGACGAAAAAGGGATTTCGAGCCAATTATCGAATTCGACGCCCTTTTCATACCCGACTATTCTAATCGTGTCGGACTCATAGCGCCGCAACTGGCCTACTACAACGTGATCGGGATAACGCTCCTCGGAACCAGTGCCTGGAATTCACCGGAATTGGTCTCGGAGGACGGAAAATACGTCGATGGATCACTATTCGTTGACGGCTTCTTCAAGGATAGTCAAAATCCCCGTATCGAACGATTTGTCGAGGACTTCAGAAATACCTTTGAATCAGACCCGACAATCTTGGAGGCTCAGGCCTACGATGCTGCGGATCTCTGCGTTCACGTCTTGACCGATCAGGAGATTTACTCCCACCGCCAGATGAGGGATGGACTCATGGGGGTAACGGTGTTTGACGGGGTATCAGGGCTTACCTCGTTCGATGCCCAGGGGAGACCCAACAAAATCCCGTTCATCTTAACCGTAGAAAGGGGGGGGATTCAGCAGATCGAATAAACCGACTTCTGGCCCGGCCCATATCGAAGAGTTCATGAGTGCGCAACGGCTCCATCCTTGGAATGTCAGCTATCAAGAGGCCATCCGTATCCAGGAGAAATTGAGGGCGAACATTTCCCTAAGCAGCTCGGCTCGGTTAGTCAGCTCAGTTGCCGGGGCCGATGTGTCCTATTCCAAAAGAGGCGGAAATGCAGTTGCTGCCATGGTTGTCCTGAGTTACCCCAATCTCGACCTCATGGACGAGGCCTTTGTCAGGGGAGAAATCTCCTTTCCCTATATCCCAGGGCTGCTGAGCTTCCGGGAAGCCCCTCTGTTAATCCAGGCCTTCCGAAGGCTTCGACGCCTTCCCGATGTGGTCCTGTACGACGGTCAGGGAATAGCTCATCCCCGGGGTTTCGGATTGGCTTCCCATATGGGAGTGCTCTTGGACTTACCCTCTATCGGCTGCGCCAAGAAAAAATTGGTGGGAGATTTCGGGGACGTGGGACTTCAAGCGGGCAGTATCACCCCTCTGAAGTTGGACGGTAAGATCATCGGAGCCGTAATCCGGACCAGGAGGGGCGTTAAGCCGGTCTTCGTATCACCAGGCCACCGTATCGACTTGGAGTTCAGCATAAAGCTGGTATTGAGAACCTGCCGGGGATTCAGGCTTCCCGAACCCCTCCGTCGTGCTCATCGCATGGTAAAGGGAATTCATTCCCGGGAAAGGATTTCTCCACGGGAAAATGAGGGTGACATATGACCAAAAGGGAAAAAATTCCAGCACTCATTGGGCATTGGATTGAACACAACGAATCCCATGGCGAGGAATATCGGAGGTGGGCGGATATCGCCCGCGAAGAAGGGTTGAAACGGGTGGAAACCCTCATCCTCGAAGCCGCAGACCGCATTCGGTCTGCCAACGAAAAGCTGAAGGAAGCGTTGGAGGCCCTCTGATCTCCCCCAAGTCACCTTCTCCACCCCATTAGATAGTCCTTCAGCCGATCCATTCCTTCCTCGATATTTTCCATGGAACGGGCATAGGAGAAGCGGAGGAATCCCTCTGCATTTGTGCCGAAATCGATCCCAGGTGCTACCCCAACCTTGGCATTCTCCAGGATATCGAAGGCGAATCGATAGGAATCCCCGGAGAAACGCTTCGCATTGGCCAATATATAGAAGGCCCCGGTAGGCTCCACCATGATCCCAAACCCCAACTCCCTCAATCGCTTGATCATGAACTTTCTCCGTTGATCATAGGTCTCTCGCATCCTTCTGACATCGGATTCCGCTTCTCCAAGGGCGTTGATGGCCGCCAATTGCACAAAGGAATTGGGGGAGATGAAAAGGTTCTGCTGAAGCCTCTGCATGGGGCGGACAAACTCCTTGGGGGCTATAAGATAGCCCAACCTCCAACCCGTCATGGCGTATAATTTGGAGAATCCATTAACGATAAATGCATTCTCGGTGTATTCAAGTATCGTATGAACCTCCCCCTCGTAAACCAATCCATGGTAGAGTTCATCGGAAATGATGAGGGGGGATAATCGCGCTATCGCCTCCATTCTCTCCCCGGAGAGGAGATTTCCCGTCGGGTTGGAAGGTGAATTGATGAGCATGGCCTTGGTCCTTGAACCAATCTTGGGGGAGATCATTTCGGGGAGGTATTGGAATCCTTCCTCTTCCAGCACATCCACGAAAACGGGCACCCCCCCGACGTACTTGATGATATTGGGATAACAGGGGTAGTAGGGATTGGGCAATATGATTTCATCCCCTTGTTCCAGCAGCGCGGAGAACAGCAAGAGCATCGCCGTGGAGCTTCCCGATGCGACGACAATCCGATCTGGGCTTACTTGTACCCCGTAGGTTTTTTCATAATCGGCGGAAATAGCCTCCCGCAACTCCAGCAATCCCAAGCTATGAGTATAATGGGTTGCCCCATCGCAGAGGGCCTTAAAGCAGGCCTCCTTAATGCATTGGGGTGTATCGAAATCGGGCTCTCCTATCTCCAAGTGAATCACGTGCTCGCCGTCCCTTTCCAGTTCCAAGGCCCTTTCCATGACCTCCATAACGATAAAAGGGGGGATTTCCAATGCTTTACTAGAAATCATTATGGTGCTCCTACTTTCCCTCCGATGTCTCGTAAGTCGATACGAGGAAAGCCGCATCGAGGTATTGGGGGTTATCAGTCCTCTTTTTCAAATGGAGCCGCTTAATTCGAACAAAAGCCTCGCCATTTTCGATCCGGAACAGGTAGTCCACCAACTGTTTTGTGGTGATCTTCTCCAGTCTGACCTCCACCGAGGTTTCCTTATAATCGGCACCAAGAGGCGTGCTCTGAGGTTTCATGGAGGCAATGTTGCCCTTAATGCGGGTCCTGCCGGCCAAGCTCTCCAAATGGGAAAAAAGGGAGAATCCCCTTTTACTCCGCCGGGCCTTTCCCTTCAGTTGCTCCATCCTTTCCTTTATTTCGATATATTCCTGGCTGAGG
>CAYFXP010000176.1:0-5730 GCA_964346935.1 uncultured Syntrophobacterales bacterium | reverse complement strand
CTGATTGAACGGAATTCCATGGAAGACTATCTTTTTCCCTTTTTGCGACCAGACGTTTGGCCGGCCTTTTTCCCTTTCTCCAGGGCCTCAACCCTCTTTTTCAGGTCTTCGAACTCCTTACGAGGAACAAGATCGAGGTTCTTAAGGCCTTTGTGGACTGTGGAAAGCATCTTTTCCTGAAGTGATTTGAGCTCTTTTTCCCCTTCTTCCACCATCCGGTCAGCCATGTGCTCGGCCTCTTCAGAGGACAGCTTTCCCTCCTGAACCAGTTTCTCCAGGGTTTGACGGATGCGATCACGGGTTAGCACGGCAGCTCCGATGCTCGCCAGCAAGCCTTTCTTCATCGTTTCAAGCATAATCAACCTCCTTTATTGAGTTGATTTACAATTCGCTTCCAGCCCAGTTTAAACTCTTCCTGTTCTGTATTCACGAATTGCTTGACCTCTGATGCTTGACTGCTTTAGAACCAAAAAGAATAAAACGTAAAATATCAAAAATGTAACAAGAGATGCATGGGGCGAATAATGTATTTTTACGAAATAAATTTGGTAATTCAGCTGTTCCATTAACGAATAGCGGAAAAACGTAAACCCTCATTCCCGGTGGGGAGGCAGAAAGAGCTCGGTTTCAGGACAGTGGATAACAGCCGCAATGTGCAGTGCGGCATGAGCTATTGGGGTGGCTATTGGATTTGTCGATATCAGAGTGGGTATGGACATGATCGAATTCCCCACATTTGCCTGGATTATCTTGGTCGATCGGAAATCCGAGTAGCCAGCATGATAATATTCACGACTTCCCTTTTGGAAAACGAAGAATGGACTGAATCAGTTCGCCCATTTCCACAGCAAATTTATAATCCAATCTATCACTTAGGCTGGGACAAAAACAATGGGTAATTTTACGGCATTCCGGGGGCAAATGCTAACATATGCGGGAGTCTTGACAAGCTATTGTATTTATTATATATTTATTTTTAGGTAAAGTAAGTAGGGGGTTTGCATCTAGCAAGGTTATATTTATCATCTGATCTTTCAAAAAAGGGCCTTTTGGAAAAAATGCCGAAAGGCCCTTTTTGCGCCTTTTTTCTAAAAGGCTGAAAAATTAGGCAAAAGTATAAATCCATTGACCAGGAGGTGGGATTGATAGAAATGGCAGAGAGAAATTTTCTCGCTAAAAACTGGGAAGACTTTGAGGCCTGGATTGAAGAAAAGATTGGGGGAGAGATTTCCTGGAAGGTAAAGCCAAGGGATACTAAGGTCAACAGGATGATTGTGGCCATGAGCGTCCTCGAGACCATTGAACGCAACGATGGAGAATTCCCCCCTTCGGGAAATGCTTTCATAGAAGTTAGTAGGGATGAGCAAGACTCGCGAGCCCAGACGCAGTTCAAGGGAAAAAGCTGAGGCATAGGTCAGAGGTATCAATGGGAGGATGTGCGGGTCAATCGGAAATAGGAGGTACTCTGAGCCCTATTCTCAAAGGAGATGATCTAAATTCTTATCCACTAAGAATGGTTAAGATACCGGGAGGTGAATTATCGTATGGGTCACGTTAGCGTAACGGTAAAGGAAGACCAACCCTTTGAAAAGACGGTGAAACACTTTCGGAAAAAGGTGGAAAGAGCTGGAATACTCAAGGAGACGAAAAAGCATATGCGATACGAGAAACCCAGCGTCAAGAAGAAGAGAAAAGCCCTTGCAGCGCGAAAGAGATGGGCGAAAAGGATGAAGAGGGCCAACCGCAGGTCCTAGGTGCTCAGACAAGAGGCCCTGAAATGGGATGGGAAATGGTAAGGATGGAGATATTAAGGCTGATCTTGATTCCCGATGTCAATGCGGCATTGATAATGCTCCGAGACACGCAAGGACACAGGATTTTCCCCATCCGGATAGGAAGTCTGGAGGCGAATGCCATAGCTCTGGGAATCAAGGAGGTACAAACTCCTCGACCGATGACCCATGACCTGATGAAGAACATTTTGCAGGAGTTTCGAGTGGAAGTTGTAAAAGTAGTTATCACCGAACTCAAAGGTGATACGTTCTGCGCCGTAATGTATATCTTGGCTGAGGGTAAGGAGTTGGAGATCGACTGCCGGCCCAGCGATGCTATTGCGTTGGCCGTAAGGGCAAAAATCCCTATTTATTGTGACGAAAAGGCATTGGAGTCCGCGGCTGACCGAGGCCTGCTAAAGCAGCATAGCGATTTTGAGGGGCGTAATAGCTTGGACGAATGGCTGGAGAGTCTCAAGTCCGATGATTTTGGAAAATACAAGATGTAACCGCCCCTGGAAGCGAATTAAATCGGCAAAGCTAAAGGCCCATGAGACCGATTGACAAGTTATTGTTTTTATTATATAATTAATATATAGGGTAATTAACAGGAGGCCCAAAGTGCAAATCTAGAGGTTGAGTCAAACGGGTGATCTTTCCGAGGGGGCCTTTTGGAAAAGATGCCAAAAGGCCCTTTTTGCGTCTTTTGGAAGGAGTTGACCTCACATGGCAAGAAAAGAAGGAAAAACTAAAAAGATTTTAGGCTGGGAAGGAAAAAGCATGGGCTACCTCGACAACAAAAGAGCTGAAGATATGGTAGTCGGAGGCATACATACGTCCAACAGTACGAATTATCTCATGAGCCCTTCGGGAACCAATCACCCCCGCAACCTCAGAGAGAATGAGAACCCTGACAATGGAAGACCGGCCGCTGATTACGAGCCTAAAGCTTCCGAGAATCTACTCTGGGCTTACCTCAAAGAAGTGGGCAGAATCCCCCTCCTCAACCGGGATGAGGAGAGGACACTGACGGAGGAGATACAAAAGGGGCAGAGTGAGCTGGTGCGTCGGCTTCTGAAACTGGAGCTGAAAGTGGATGAACTCGATATGATTAGGAAAAAGAAACGGAATGTCTCCGACGAGCTTATGGTGGCCATTATGCGCGCATTGGAGAAGCTTGAGGAAGAAAAGAAGATTTCACGAGACCAGAGGCCCCTCCTATCGGAGATAAGGGGCCTCTATGCTCGCAACACTCGGCTCAAGGGGGAGATGCTCAAGAGAAACTTACGGTTGGTTATTAAGATCGCCAAGGGATACATGCATGCAGGCATGAACCTCTTGGACCTCGTGCAGGAGGGGAATCTGGGCCTTATGAAGGCGGTGGCGAAATACGATTACAGGCGCGGATACCGATTCAGCACCTATGCAACATGGTGGATTCGGCAGTCCATCCAGAGAGCCATCGTGGAGAAGGAGCGCACCATACGGATTCCGAGCCATCTCATGGAAAAGAGGCAGAGGTTGGCAAAGACCTATACCAGGCTGGTGAAAAAGCACGGAAAGCCACCTCGACCTGAAGAGGTAGCCGAAAAAGCGCGGGTTCCCGTAGAAGTGGTCCAGAAGGCCCTCTTTTCCCTTCCCATGGCGATATCTCTGGAGACTCCGGTTGGAGAGGATTCGAGCCTCGGATACTTCATCGAGGATGAGAGGTCCCCTTCTCCCCTCGAGGTGATGGAGAGGAAGGAAGTGCGGCAGATGGCAAAGAAAATCCTTTCCGATTTACCCCCGAGGCAGGCAGAGATATTACGTTTGCGGTTCGGGATCGGTGGGGATGAGGAATATACACTCGAGGAGATCGGCAGGAAATTCGGCATTAGCAGGGAGAGGGTCCGGCAATTGGAGAAAAAGGGAATCAACCGATTGAGGCATTCCAGGGAGAAATTCTCCAATCAGGTTGAAAGCCTACTGTAGACCCTGGGGGCCAGCCGATCCACCACGATCCCTCGCTCGCCGATTATCGAATTCGTGTTCTAAATTCTGGATTGCTGGCAGGGGATCATTATGGTCGGCCTTTGAGCAACGTAAGGGGCCCGTGGATTACTATAAAAAAGGACTTGGATATTTGATCTGCGGAGGATTGATCGATATAGACCTGACTGAGGTGCTCAACAAAGGCGAACCTAAGGATAGCTTAAGCGCAAAAAGCCCTCCTCGGTCAAGGAAGGATATTTATCCTAAAGTGCCTTTCCGACTAACCATTCTCCTTTGAAATGTGCACCGCTGTCGTCGACCAGGTCGTTTGGCTGTCTTTCACTACGGAGGCATACAATATTTCAAACACAACTATCATTGCCTGGCGGGTACCCAGGAGGGATGAAAATAGTTCTGTGAGGCACGCCTATTATAAGTTAAATGGATAGATTACTGAATCGGCCAAAGCTAATTGATTTCATTCTTAAATCTTCCAATCGTTTCAACGCTCAAGGTAATCAGTTATTTTATCACCTTGAAATAAACTGCATTACTAACCCTGCCGCAGGGAATTGATACGGTTATGGAGCCAGAGGTCGCGGCCTGAGGTACAATCACCCAGACCTCAGTATTACTCCATTTTACAACTTCGGCTTCCACGTTGGGGGCAAGAAAAACCTTACCTGATTCTTCTCCGAATCTACGCCCTCGGATTACTATTTGCTTTCTGGGCGTATTCGCCTTTGGAGAAACCACCCTTATGTAAGGCTTTGAACAGGGCCTTCTTTTTTCTTGGGCTTTTCCTGGGTCCACGACAAACAGTGGCACCAGGGCCAAACCTGCTAAGATTGCGGCAATAAAAAGCGGGCTAAGAACCATTCGCTTTTTCATTTTCTTCCCTTTCATTTCAACAATTTCACCTTATCGGACCCATTCCACGGGAACTCCAGCTCTTTTCGCCTCTTCAGGCAGGGTAATCTCCAACAATTCCCTCGCCTGGAAAATATCCTCCCTGGTTCTCTTTAACTCAATCTCGATCTCCTCCGTCCGGTTCTGGAACTCGTCCCTCTTAGCAAGGGAAGTGGTATTGCGATAGCCCTCAAGGGCATCATCGTATTCCCTCAACAATCGCTCATACTCCCTCTTGGCTCGATATAATCGAGTCTTGGCCTCGGTAGCTCTATACACCCAGTAATCCCTGTCCCGGTCGTATTTATCTCGTGACTCCTCCGTTCTCTGTCTGGCCTCCCGGGGAGTTTCCGATGGGGCCTGCTTCTCTATGGGCATTTGCCTACGTTCTACGTCCCCTCTGTACTCCTCCGGCACTTTAGCCTCAATGTCGGTGAAGTGAACGACTCCTCGTTTATCTATCCACTTAAAATACTCACCCGCCATTCCCGCCGAAGCGAGAAGAAGAACCGCGACAATAACCAAAACCTTATTCATCTCTTTGCCTCCTCGAAATAAAACCTGCAAACAACCTAGCTCCAATGGTTTGAGGAATAAATGGGTTAAATCTAGTATTTTAGGCCGGGAGATACTGTATTTTCGGCCATATAAATATGTATTTAGGCAGGTAAATATGAGATTGATGGAAACCGTGGTCCACCATCAACGTGGGGCGATAGATTTGACACAGTGGCACGGTTCCGAGCTCTTGAAATCTTCATTTTGGTTGGACAGAGAAGACAAGTGCTCAGGAGATGTCAGGATATGAAGGCAATATCACAAAATCTAGGAGGCATAGTCGGTTCCAGATATATAGCAGATATCGCAACTTCACAGGGTTCGCTTAACGCACTGCATATCGCCACGGCTTCATCATGTCTACGAAGCTTGGAGTTCCTCTCAAGTCCTTGGTCCTGTTTAATTGCGATAGAAATATTGCATAGCCTGGACTAGGCCAAAATGATCGATTTCATCTTCAAATAGTTACTTTCCCCTCTCTCTCCTTCGTCTCCCTATCTAATCTCTCAATCTTAGCCAT
>CAYFXP010000175.1:0-5700 GCA_964346935.1 uncultured Syntrophobacterales bacterium | reverse complement strand
CCCGATCCAATTTTCCCTCAGATAGAGGTTTGCCAATTTATGGTAACCATCCACCAAGTGCGGATCCAGGTAGAGTACCTTCTTGTAAATAGCCGTAGCCCTAAAATTGAGGTCATCGTTCTCATACTGCTGGGCGACTTTCATATATTCGTCAACGGCCTTATCCTTGTGTCCATTCTTAAGATACAAGTCCCCCAATTTCAGACGCACCCGGATATTCTTGGGGTCTTTTTCAAGGACTTTCTGGTATTCCTTTATGGCCTTTTTGTGTTGCCCCTTTTTTATGTACTTTTGAGCGATATCGAAGACGTGTTCCTTAGGGAGGTTCAAGTCCTTCACCCCAAGACGATTTTTATTAAATCAATTTATTACATAAAGGCCCGGTGAAAGTCAAGGTGTAATAAGGGAAAAGGACTGAAATGTACCACGAGAAGTGGATCGTTTTCGAACTTATCATCCCACGTAAAATGAACAATTTTTGTTCATATGGTCAAAAATTGACCATCAAAACCAATTCATACTTGTAGCCCGCGGCAAAAGGAGACAAAATATAAATTAATTTATAGGCATTAAATATTAAATATTTAATATTACAATACAATTATTACTTTAATTATTGCTCAGTCGTTGCATGGTTAAACCTCGCGCGTCGAGAGGTTATTCGTATAGCGGTCCATGGGACGGCCAAAAATCGACCATTTTATAGGGCATGTGGATTTTTTCTGATAACCCTATTATTCGTCCAAAAACGGACTAAAAGAAAAAACTCATAATATCAAATACTTAATTATCTTTTTCAAGAAGACAATAATTGGCATCCATTTTGCTTAGATAAGAATTTTGCCTAGGGAGGTTGGATCGATGAAGGAGAAGCTCAGGGAAATCAATTCTATAAAAGGGGTATGGGGGTACGTCCTCTGCGACAATACGGGGAAAATATTTGAAAGGGAGATGCCCATCGTCTTCATGAAACATCTGGCGACGATGGGAAAGGAGGTAACTCAGGTGGTGGGCCTCCTGGAGACCTTGAGCAAGAGCCCGGAAAACCTCGACCTTCTCTTTGAAGATGGAAGAGTAATGGTAAGGAGCGCGAAGAACTTCACCTTGGTGGTGTTCTGCGATCCGAATGTGGATGTCCCCATGCTGAGGCTGAAGACAAATGTGCTCGTCTCCGAGATAACCGGGAACCCGAAGATGCAGGAACTCCTCCAAAAGGAGGGGGGAAGGAGGAGAAGGTTACTTCAGAAGGAGTACCTCGGTAAGGAATATAGGGAAATCCTCAGTCAATTGGTTCCTGAGGATCGGAAGCCGGATACCTCGGCATAGATGGGCACGGGAGACACTGAGAGGAGAAGTGTTTGGCGAGGGAATTCTAACAATCGGTCGCTACGGGTTCGGTCCTGGAGGGCGAGGCTGAATGCTGGACGTCTTTATGGGAGATCTTTCACAGATAAAATTGGTTGACGTATTGAGGTTGCTTTTCGCCGAGGGAAAAACGGGAAAGCTCATTTTGACCAAGGGGAATGATGCAGGGGAAATATACGTGGAGAACGGGGCTGTTACCCATGCCTCGAGCAAAGCCAACTCAGGTGAAGAGGCGCTTTTCACGATGATGACATGGATGATCGGAAAATTCAGTTTCGCCCCGGGTGCCCTATCGGAGGAAAAATCAGTTGAAATCGGTACAAATCAGTTGTTGGAAGAGGGTGAAAAGAGAATCGAGGAGTGGGAACATATCAGAGAGGTCATTCCCTCCATGAATGTCGTTTTTAGACTTGTTGGCCATAACGGTCCTAACGATATAAACCTAAAATCGGCGGAGTGGAATATACTCACCCAAGTAGATGCAATGAGGTCTGTGGGGGAGATCTCCAAGGCCTTAAACCTGGATGAGTTTGATGTTGCGAAAACCCTGTATAAGCTCTGTTCTGAGGGACTTGTGGAAGTTGTGGAAAAACTCGAGACACCTTCAAAAAAGATGATGGGACGCGAGTTCTTCAAGAAAATCGATGGGGAATTAGCCAAGGCACTGGGCCCCATTGCATCCGTAATCGTGGATGACCAGATCGCGGAAATGGGGGAGCAACGGGACGCCTTTCCTCAGAACAAGGCCGCGGAATTGGTCGAAGCGGTCAGCTCTGAGATTGCAGACGAGGGAAAGAGAATACGGTTTCAGAGGAGCATGCTTGAAGTGTTGCGAGATCTCTAGGATGAGCATAAACCAGGAATAAGGAGAGACGATCATGGCGGAAGCGAGAAGGAGGGGCGTTAGCCTGTTGACGAAACTGACCATTGGGATCTTAATTCCCCTCGTCATATCATTTGTCGTGATTGGATATATTTACATGCTCCAGGTGGAGGAGATTAAATCCATAGCAACCCAGGAAGGTGTCCGGTTCCTCAACGATTTGGGGGAGAAGATGATTAAACAGAAGGCCCTAGACATAGCAGGACAGATCGAGATATTCATCAAATCCCACCCCCATTTTACCAGACAAGAGCTCTATAATTCGCCCGCGCTCAAGGCAATAGCGGTACAGTCCGTGGGCCGAACAGGGTATACCGCAGTGCACGACTACAAGGCCATAAATCATTTCCACAAGAATCCGAAAATCGTCGGGATGGATCTCCGTACGTTGTCGAAGAAGCTGCCGGAATTCTGGAAGATCCTGAAGGCCAGCCTAAAGGGAAGATCCCACGGTTACTATGACTGGAAGGATGCCGACGGGGTAATAAGGCCTAAGTACATGTACTGTACCCCCATCGAAGGGACCGATTTAGTGGTTGCCGCCACCACCTATATCGATGAATTCTCAAAGCCAGCCAGACAGATTGAACAACGAATCGTCAACAGGGCCGTAAGAACACGGGTCGTCTTTCTGATCGTCATGTGCGTATCCCTCATCGTAGTCATATTGGTCACCTCCATGTACTCGAGAACCATTGTCAAGCCCATCGTATACCTGACCAATGTAGCGGACCGAATAAGCCTAGGGGATTTGGACACCAAGGTTGAGATAAGGTCCAGCGATGAGGTAGGCATGCTCGCCGAGTCCCTTGATAGAATGCAGGAAAGCCTCAGAGCCGCTATAGAGCGGCTAAGGAGAAAACGCTCTTCTTGATGAGCTTCAGATGACACCAAATGGGAAGGAAGACATGGCAAAGGAGATAAAAAAAGTACTCGTAGTGGACGACGAGGAGACTCTGACGTGGAGCATGGCGAAAAGCCTCTCGAGGGATAGGGATAAATACGAGGTTGAGATCGCCAACAACGGCAGAGAGGCCCTCGAAATTATGGCTAAGGTGCCCATCGATCTCGTCATCTCGGACATTCGAATGCCGGATATCAACGGCTTGGACCTGCTGGTTCACATCAAGAGGGATTATCCCCAAACGAAGGTGATCATCATGACGGCCTACGGATCCTCTGATGTGCAAAAGGAGGCCAACAAAAGAGGGTCACTCTATTACATCGAAAAACCCTTTGAAATCAATGAAATAAGGAAACTGATCCTCGATCTTGTCAGGGAAAAGCGGGGGTTCGAGGGGAAGCTCTTTGACCTCCAATTGACGGATATTATTCAAATGAACTGCCTTGGTCGAGTAACGACTTCGCTCGTCATTACAAAGGACAATCACAGGGGGATAATCTACTTTAATGACGGGGAAATCGTCCACGCCGAATGCGATAACATAGAAGGGGAAGAGGCGTTCTATACCATCCTCGGGTGGCAGGAGGGGAAATTCGTATCCAATATCGGAGCCTTTCCACCTCGCGAGACCATCTCCTCACCGTGGGAACACCTGCTGATGGAGGGCGTGAAGAGGAAAGACGAAGCCGGCTCTGACATCAGCGAAATCCCAAAACCAAAGGAAAGCAGCCGAGAGGGGACCGGGGAATCCGCCCCAGATACGGGATCTGGCCGCTTGGAGGGAGGGGAGGGAAAGGGAGAACGGGAAATTGCTGATTCGTCCCAGCAGATGTCCAAGCTGATCATGAAGATGCCGGAGTGCGAAGGGGTCATGGTAGTATCTGGAAACGGGAACGTAGAGGCCTTCGAGTGCATGGCCGAGGTAGAAGAGGAAGGAGTATTGGTTGCATTCCTGGGGTTATTCGGGCAGAGAGTGGGAGACCTTTTCAGAATGGGCAAGCTGAACCGAATAGTCTACGGAAATACACCGACGTGGAAGATGATCTTCAGGCACGGGTCCCAATATGTAGAAATTGCATTGAAAAAGGGAGCTGAGTTTAACCGCTTTCTCGCCTCATTGAAAAAGACGTTAGAGAGCCTTCCCTCGGGCAAGCCTAAGGGATAGAGAGTATGATCTTTCCGAAAGGTGAAATAGTACACAGGAATTTGAGCACTTCTTATACGAACCTCAACGGTCTGCTTCTCTCGCTGAAATCGGAGGGCTTCAGCGGGTACGTCAAAATCGGCTTTTTGGACTATGAAGCGGTTCTCTTTATGGATTCTGGGGATGTCATCAATGCCGTTGAGCAGGTTGGTGACAGAAAGATGTTCGGTCAGAGGGCCATCAGCAATATCATATCCAAGGCAAAAGAGCAGGATGGCATGATCAACGTCTATCAACTCTCACCTGAAATGGTCACGGTCTTAGCCAGCACGGTGAAACGGGAGATCCTCTACAAAGATCTATCAACGGACTTCACGAGCCTGCAGCGGTTAATAGGGAAGCTCGGTGAGGAAAGGCATACGGGGTACATCGAAATCGCCTTAAGGAGTGGCAAGGGGAGCGGGGTAATCTTCTTTCAAGAGGGGGAGCCAATAGAGACGATCCTTACCGAGAATGACGGAAACCTCGTTTCTGGAACGAACCTCCTGAATCGTATTCTGGAGGAGGCTCAGGGCGCCGGAGCGGTTTTCAACGTCTATAGCGCCGACCTCACGGCCTCTTCCGATCAAATGGGGGAAGACGGAGAGGTTGGGGATTTAGGAGATCTCCTGAAGGTCCTGGGGGATACGATCTCTGTAATAGAGACGGTAGTGGACGGATTGGTCAGGAAGGGAGTCTTTGGTTCCGAATTGAGAAAGGCACTGGTTAAAAAGTCCAATGAGTATCCCTTCTTGGACCCCTTCGCCGCGGAGTTTAGATACAGAGACGGGAAAATCATATTCACGGGAAATACGGATATCCGTGAGTTAACGAGGGGATTGGGAGAGTGTTTGGGGCTGACCATACAGGCCCTTTCACATCAATTCTCCAAAAAAGGGATACTGGGGCAGATCAAGAGAGAGCTGGATCAGATTAAGGCAGACTTTGGAAATGAGATAAAACAATTCAACCTTGAGGCAGCCATGCCCGAGATTTTCGGGAACCAGTTGGTTAGGAAACAATGAACATCATTCTCTCCGGCAAGGATATAGCCAAGATAGATAACTGCCTGAGCAAGATGGTGGCAAGCGCGGCGGCCCACTGCGTGTTCCTGATCGACAGGTCTGGGCAACTGATCGCTCATAGCGGTAATCCGGCAAGGGTGGATGCCGCAGCGCTGTCGGCCCTAACGGCGGCCAACTTCGGGGCAACCGCGGAGATTGCAAAGCTCCTCGGTGAAGATGAGTTCAACCTCCTTTTTCATAAGGGGAGGAAGGAGAATATCTACTTTTCAGCGGTGGGCGAACATCTCATCGTGGTAACTATCTTCGACCAAAAGACCTCCTTGGGATTGGTGAGGCTCAG
>CAYFXP010000174.1:0-2245 GCA_964346935.1 uncultured Syntrophobacterales bacterium | reverse complement strand
TTTGATGATATCAAAATAGAAGACAGGATCTTTATTAGCTGTCGAGTTTGATTCAAGAGATCACGGATTTGGCTGGAAGAGATCAGGTTTGCCTCCCGGATCAGGCGGAGCCAGTAAGCAGACTCAAGGGCCTCTTTATATGCGATGGACATTTTGGCGATAAAATCAGCTTTACTCTGCCCACCCTGCGCTTCATGGACATTTGCCCCAATTGCGGTGCCTGAGCGCAGCAGTTGTTTACCCAAGACACGGCCGATGCTATCCCTTTCCAACTCCCGATAGAGCTTCACAATGCTCGGTGAGTAATTTACCGTTCTTTCGAGGATGTCCTTCTTAATTCTCAATTCTTAATTCTTCATTCACTTTGTGACCAGCCCTTTCTCCATCGCAAAGGCTGTCAGGGCCGAGGTGCTATGGAGGTCCAACTTCTTCATGAGGTTGGCCCGGTGTTTCTCCACGGTTTTTGCACTGATGTAAAGGTAATCGGCAATCTCTTTGTTCTTATACCCCTCGGCAATCAGCTTCAGGACTTCTCGCTCGCGTTGGGTGAGGGTATCCCATGGGGTGACGGGTCTCAAGCTCTTTCTCCCCTCCAAGTATCCCTCTATCACCTTATCCGAAACCCCGGGACTGAGATACGGCTTCCCCTTTAAAACACTCTTTATTCCCATCACCAGCTCGGTATGGGTGGCATCCTTTAAGACATATCCATCAGCGCCGGCCCGAAGGGTGGCGAGAATGTACTCCTCGGTTCTGTGGACCGTGAGGGCTAAGACCCTTGTCTCTGGGCATCGCTTCTTGATCTCCTGGATAGCATGCATGCCATTCATCCTCGGCAACGAGAGGTCCATTAAGACAAGGTCCGGCGTGAGATTCTGGACACATTGAATGGCATCGCGCCCGTCTTCTGCCTCAGCCACAACCTCGAATTCGGGGTCCGAAGAGAGCAGCGCCCGCAACCCCTCCCTGAGTATCGTATGATCTTCGGCAATGATAATCCGCTTTTTTTCTCCCACCAAACCAACGCTCACTGGGGCCAACGTTACTCAAAAAAGAGGGATGAGGACAACCCATGGGAGGTTTTGGCTCCTCCCCATGTCATCGCCCTACCCAGTTGGTCCCTAAAAATACCGTATGATCCGCCGCCATATACAGTGTACACCCTATTTACCACATTCATGACCATTAGTAAAGTTAAATTAGGTTAGCAATGGACGCACACCCCAGTGCGTTATGCATTATACGCGGAAGAAGCTTTTTCCGTTTCTTAGGAAATTAGACACCTATCCTGAGCGAGTGCCTGAGCTGAGGGAACCAACGGAAAGAGCTGATCCTTACTCTGTCAAAGGCTATCATTTTATAACCGTTTATAACAGTCGAATCCTCTATCCAGGAACGAAGACATGTCAAAGACATTAATCGTGGAGGACAGCGCCACTTTTCGCCAATCGCTCAAGAAACTCCTGTGCACCCGATTCTCATCCATGGCCGTTGCGGAGGCTGCCGATGGAGAGGAGGCCTTGAAGACAATCGATGCCATTGTCCCCGACATCATCTTCATGGATATCAAGTTGCCCGGCGAAAACGGCCTTAAGATAACGAAAAAGGTAAAAGCAAAGTATCCCGAGATCAGCGTTATCATTCTTACTTATTACGATTTGCCGGAACACCGTGAGGCGGCATTTCAATGCGGAGCGAACCATTTCCTCTCAAAGTGCACATCGAGCCAGGAGATTATGGACTTAATTCAATCCATTCTATCCGAGAAAGGCCTTGAAGGGGAGCCAGTTAAGAAACGGGAGAATACTAGATGAGCTCAATAAAAATTGGATCAACGGTTTCCAAAAAAGAAGCAGCCGGTATTGGAAGGAAATTAACTGAAATATTGCTGGACACTCTTCCAGAGGAGATTAAGAAGAGCGGAAGGGGAAGGGAATATTTTGAACAGAGAATGCTGACAGATTGGTTCCCGGACCTGACCGAGGATGAGAAAGTCCTCGTACTTTTATTAACAAAGGAAGTCCTGGATAGGGCATTTCCAGCGTGAGGCTTCTCCTTCTTTTTACCCACCAAAATACAGTATTTCCCAGGGGGAAATACGGGATTCACCCCATTTATTTCTCACATGGATAGTCGTACCGTAAGGGTGATATGTACAACGCCTCTTTACATTAAGGCGAGGAGGAAACCATGGAAGTCGCAGCCCGTGAACAGGAGATGATATCCACGGCGTTTGATCTGACGC
>CAYFXP010000173.1:0-6291 GCA_964346935.1 uncultured Syntrophobacterales bacterium | reverse complement strand
TCCTCGATGGAGGAATAGTCGGTCAGATCCAGGTGGAGAGGTGTAATTGAGATATGATGGCTCGATACGGCCTCAAAATCCGTGCCCTCCATTGATTCAAGGCCTCTGTGGCCTCGGATCCAGTAATACTTTTGTCCCTCTGGATTGACTTCCTCCACCACTGCATCCCCATATACCCTTCGTCCCTGTTTAGTGATCCTATAGGATTTCACCCCATCTTCATCGAGGTTGGGGACGTTGATGTTGAGGAATGTGTCTTTGGGGAGCCCGTTTTTCAAGATAAATCGGGCAACCCTCAGGGCAAAAGAGGCCGCCGTCCTAAACTTGAAATCATCTTTTGAAACCAATGAAATCGCAAAGGAAGGGATTCCGTAAAATGCCCCCTCGAAGGCAGCGGAAACCGTGCCCGAATAGGTGATATCCTCCCCCATGTTTCCCCCCCTATTGATCCCGGAGGCGATCATGTTTGGCCTTTCGGGCAGGATGTGGCACATCGCCAAATTGACGCAGTCGGCGGGGGTCCCGTCCACGGCGAAATAATCCTCCCGAAGCTTCTCGACCCTCAGGGGACGATGGAGGGTGAGGGAATGAGCCATGGCGCTGCACTCCTTGTCGGGTGCCACGACATAAACCCTCCCAAGAACCTCCAATGTCTCGGCTAAGATCTGAAGTCCGGGGGAATTGATGCCGTCGTCATTGGTTACAAGAATGGTCAATGGAGCCCTCTCTTCCTAGGTGGTGTTAAACCACTATAGCGCAAATCCCGCACTTATTCAAGCATAATTCCCCGGGGAACGCTTCCAACACTCGAGGGAACACGGCTATCCATAACATAACGTTTTGGAGGTGGGAAAATACAACCTGGAGGTGAGAAGCTTCGTGGTGAGTCTTCGACCCTGAACCCTCGGCGTGAGCGACTCGACATGAGCTCGTCGACATGTCTCAGGCGAACGCTCCATTCGGCCCGAGCGCTCATAGCCGAGGGTAGACCTTAGGGCTCAGCCGAACGAAAGGGGAAGGCTAGGCCTTCGGAGACTGAAGGCCTTCTTCAATCCTCTTCCAAGATCTTGGCCAATGCGTCTTCGGCTTCCCTTGGAGCATCTTGAGGGAGATACAGCATAGCCCCGCCTTTGGCCGGCCTCGCAACAATCTTTCCCTCTTCGGTCAGCCTCTGGGTTATTTCGACGGGGTCCATGCCGAAATATTCCTTACAAGCCCGGTTGAAGCCACTGTACACGCTATGGATACCCTTATACGGCGGCTTGCGCAATTTCTTAATCGCCCGAACTACAAATTCCTCTTCCGAGAGTTTTGGTTTTCCTTCTTTTTCCATGGAAATTCCCTCCGAATAAGCTTCGCAGTTCTCCTGTTCCTTCCCTTTTATCCTCGTCCAACCCGACTGTTTGCCGATTTTAAATGGGGTTTGCCGCTCGTCTTCCGCCTTGACTACCGTTAGAAGGGAGGGATCGCTCCAATCCAAAACCTTCAGCACCCCCAAATCCGGGTGATATATCTCATCACCGACTTTCATGCATTTATCACCTTCCAATGGGAGGCGAGCCACTGTGGTTCAAGGGCAAAACCTCCTATCTTACTACTCGCCAAAACGAAAAGCCCAAAGGGGGAAATGCTTAAGCGAAGCAACAAAACAGCACATTCCCTCGAGGGCCTCGTTGAGAAAAGGAGAAGGTTTATCAGCAGGGTGAAACCCCTTGTTCAAAGGCGGCACAGATGGTAGACAATACTGATCTGGAGGGCTAAACGGTTATTTTCGCCCTGGGGGAACACACCCACCACCCTCAGGCCTTATTTTGGACCAGACCGAACCGGCGGTTAAGCCTCCTTCTTCTTGGGGGCGCGTTTTCTACGCGCCCTCGGGGCCTTTGGCTTTTCAGGCTTCTTCTCTTCGGCTGCGCCCATACTAGCCTCCGGAGGCGCGGCTGAGGTCTCTTCCGGTTTCATCTGAAAGCTGGGTTCAACCTTCTCGGGTTCGCCGGCCATCTTTTCCTTAATCTCGTCGTAACCGCTGTACGCCGCGAATCCTCCCCCGACCAAGAGAATTACGGGAATCAGTCCCTTGATCATCGTGAGGAAATCCCACCACCAGAAGATCAAGAGAATGATTCCAACAACGAGTGCTGCAATGCCGCCGAGAAATATTTTCATATCTGCCACCTCCTTAAATCATTGGTGATTTTTTTGCCTATCGGGAAATCATAACTATCGATACTATTTATAATGATAAATGTAAATATGTCAATGAGTCGGGAGGAAAATTATTTCCATCCCGTAAAAAACCACCGCTTTGGATTCCAGAAATGGATCATTCGCTGGGTGAATCTAACCGTGCCCACATTGCTGGCAAGTTCACGCAATGCCTGCCTGTTCTTCCCTATCTCCTTATCCTGGGCCTTTTCCAACCCGCCATCGGCAATAAAGGTCCGAATGAGCTCCAGCTCACCTCCGTCAAGCCAAACCCCATGGTGCCTGCATTCGTCGATAATGACCCCGGATATTTTCGCGAAATTCTTTCGGTTCATTAAGCGCCCGCATCGGACGCAAGGGATGTATTGTATTGGATCCCTTATTGGCCCTCGAACATATCCCTCTGGCGCTGGCTGGCTCTGGTAGACATCGCCTTCCCGGGTTAAGTCCCTGAACTCCCCTCTATCCAGCCATACTCCCCCACATTGGGGGCACATATCTAAATCACGATCTCGAAACGTATGGTGGATCAGGGAAATGTGGCACCGGGGACAGGCAGGTTTTCGGCTTTTATCCGCTGGAGATAGTCGTCCTCCTCCACAATGGGGGCATGTCATGCTCTTGACATTCATCTTCCCCCCACAGTGGGGGCATGTAACAACCTTTGATCCCATGATGACCTCCGTTTTTGTCTGAGAGCACTTCATTCTCCCCATAGCATGGAGCATGCCATGGAACCGTGAACCCGCACCCGCGAGTGCATCCCAAAAATGGAAATACCCTCCTCCTTTATGCCGGCTAAAATCGCGAATATCGCGAAGGCTGGGGCCTTCCGTATTGGAAGGCCGCAAAGAAGAGAAAGGCCAAAACGATGATGGAGATCGTCCACCGGGTATCCCACGAAAATGTCACGGATTCATCATTTCGGAAAAAAACGAAGGAGAATTTATAATGCTCCAGCCTGTCTCCCTTTTTGAATTTCTTATAGATGGAATAGGTCACCGGAATTCGGTTATATCGAGTCACCAGTCTCCCCGGATCCGTTTCCACCGGTTCCCGATATTTTACGAGAATGCGCCTCCCCGTGGTCAATCCCCATATGCGAAAGGCTTTCCTCCCGACCACGACCCCTTCTGCCTCGGCAAAAAAGCCGGCCTCTCCAAGGGTGACGAGAAGAAACAGAACGGCCACAACCCAATAGAGCATCCGAACACCTGTCTTCATTCCTTACCCCCAATTGAAACGAGAGTCTCTGTATTTTCGATGATACTATTCCCCAAATGTACCCCTTTCCTTCAGAGGTAACAAGCCCTCTTTCTGCCCTCACGAAACCTGCCTCAGTTGATTCGTGCACCATCAATCTTAGCACTTTACATGCCGATGGGAAATAGTCTTGGGACCGGAGCTATGAATCAATGAGATATGGATCGAAATAAAAAAAGCACTGGATGACCCCCATCATCCAGTGCTTAACATAGAGGAGGTCAGGGTTCCGGCTGCCAGGGTTATCGTGAACCCCCTTAACTAGAGGGGAATAAATTCTTGAGATGAAATTGCCGAGCGAGCTGGCCCAGAAGGCCCGTGAAATCCGAAAAAAAACGCTCCTCCAATTCAACCAACCTTAAACCATATCGATATCTTCCCCAAAAAGCGTGTCGCACGACTTTACACCAGACAACCACTGCATTTGCTCTGACAATCTTAAGCTGGAAACCCTTGGTGAAGATTAAATTTATCCTCAAAGAGGAGCCGAGCTCGATCCGGTCATGAAGGCGGACCAAGACCCCACCCTGGCTAATATTGGCGGCGATCCCCACATGGGTCTCGCTATCGCTCGTGGTACAGTCGATGGGAAGCTCACAGTCATACCTGGGGTACTTTCGGCGCTCTGCGAAACCCGCCCTGAGGCTAGGTGGCTTCGGATGTGCAAATCCTTCCTCTTCCATGCCCGATCCCTTAAACATTAATCGAATTTGCTCGATTTTAATCCCAATGGTGCCCCGATGTACCGGATTTTACCCGAGCATATCTTAATTTTTGCATTTTTTATGCCAATAAGTATCTATTTCGCAAAATTATTAACAATATCAGGATGTTATAGTAATACCTCCGATTTTCCAATGGAGCCATTTTTTGTCAATCTTATGAATTTTTTGCATATTTGTCCCCATTTTATGACGGTTTATAGGAATTGATACTATTTTGCCACCGGCTCGCTCTCACGAGGAAAGGATAAAAGGGTTCGAAGCGAACGTTATTCAGCCTTGCAGTGCTGCGGTGCCGCAGTCGAGAAGGGAAAAGACGTTTAAGATTGGAGGGGAAAGGTTGCAGGCAAAATGTCAAAGGTGAAAGGCTAAGGCTGAGGTTAAGGAGAAGGTCAAGGGTGGAGGCGGAAGGGAAATTGCCAAATGTCAAAGTTCAAATCCCAAAAGGGAAAACTCAAATGTCAAATAACTGATAACACGCACGGACACGCAACACGAACTCTGAGCGAAGGAAAACATGGGCAACAGACCAGAAACCGCTGAAGCGAAAGGACAATGTGTTCTCTCGGGAAAAGGTGGACAATCAGGTGGGAACCTAAGGTTCTTATCTCCCGCGAGGCAATGATGGGATGTGCTGGGGTATTCGACGCCTCATTATGAGGGAGGAAGCTTACCGAGTACTTGGCCGCCCAGTTTCCTCAGTTTCAAGACATCATCTTGGCTGATATCCGTGAATTGGAGTCCATACTGATACCGGGATACTCCGCTTGCTGCCTCAAGGTGTTTCCAGACAACCCTACACATAGCTTTGATTCCCGTGGACTCTGAATCCAGAATGAAGGGAACGAAAACAATCATGCTCGTTCCCAGTTCCATCCTCTCGTTCAGCAAGACCATCAAACCCCCTTCGCTGGCGTTGGCGACACTTCCCACATCAGCCTTCCCATTCACTACGAGAGTATAATCAACGGGAAGATCGACGGGAAACCGAGGATGTCTTCGCCTCTCAGGTATGAACTTCTCCCCTCTGAGGAACCTGTCCAACTCGGATTTGAGGACCTTCCATCCCTTTCCAACTTTTTTCGCCCGGATCTTCCCCTCATAGATGTACTTTAGGTAGGTTGGCCGAGAAATCCTCAAGTATTGGCAGGCTTCACGGGTGGTGAGCACCGTATGGGATTCTGGTTCAGTCATTCTCCCATGCTCTTATCCCGCCCGCTGTAACAGTCCATTAAAAGCATTTTCCATGCCAGGTTACATGAAAACGGAAATAAGTGATAATTACCTGAAATAAAAGTATATTTTGTTCCGCTCCCTCCGAGCAGAAAGGAGGGACATTGAAATTTTTTCCCATTCTTCGGCCAAAAAGTATGAAATTATTTCAGATCGCTGGGTTTTCCCCTGCGAAGATCTCCAATGCTACCTTCCCCAGCTAAGAAATTGAGCGGGTGGCACTGCTCTCTCCCGGTCCTTCAACCCGTGATACAGGTATTTTCACATGGACGTCCCCCGTCAGCAAGGATCTCGCCCTTTCCAGGATTCCTTGCAGACCAAGGCCGCATTTTTCCCTGAGAACAACTTGGGGGCCATGGTCCAAGAATTGATCTGGGATTCCGATGCGAAGAACCTTTACATGGGAAAGTCCCCTCTCCTGAAACAGCTCAATTACAGCACTTCCAAATCCCCCTGCTAAGATACTCTCCTCGATAGTAACGATTCTCCCTATCCCTTGAGCCATACTGCATAATAAGGCGCTGTCCAGGGGCTTAATGAAACGAGGGTTGACCACCGCAGCCTCGATGCCCTCCTCCCGCAGTTGTCGGGCCGCCTCACAAGCCCGATAAACCATGGAGCCTACCGGAACCAAGAGGAGATCACGTCCATCTACCAAAACCTCTCCCTTGCCCACCTCCAAAGCCATCAGCATCCCATCCATTACTACCCCTTCTCCCTTTCCTCTCGGATAACGAATGGCAACGGGCTGGGACAGGAGGGTTGCGGTATTGAGCATATGTTGAAATTCGTTCTCGTCCTTCGGGGCCATGAGAATCAGATTGGGGATATGGCGTAAATAGGAAATATCGAAAAGGCCGTGATGGGT
>CAYFXP010000172.1:0-5233 GCA_964346935.1 uncultured Syntrophobacterales bacterium | reverse complement strand
TATCTCCCGTTGGCTGTTAATCTCCTTCAGGGTCTCTATCTCCATAAGGAGCGCCTGATACTCCTTGTTGGTTTTGACCTCGTAAAGCTTCGAATGCGCCCTCTTCATCCTCTCCTGTTCCAATTCCAAATCCCCTTCCTTCTGCCTGCGTTCCTTCTCCAAGAGTTCATTCTTCTCCCGCCTCTCCCTCAACATCTCTTTTTCTGAGTCCAATTTTTCGTCCAATTTCCTTATCTCCATTGGATAGCGTTGTTTATCGGCCTCAATAGCCTTGAGCTCGACATCGGCGTCTTGTAATTCCCTCAGTAAGTTAAGCTGCGCGTTCAATGGACAACCCCCAGAAGGTCTCCTTTTTGAACAAAAAAAATGCACCACCGTGGGTGCACTATCTTGGTTCCTATAAAGGCCCTCTCCCTCGCGAGCCTGATACATTCCCATATTACAACCACTGAATATCCCCCTTTCCGATAGATGGGCCCACCTGGGTTCGAACCAGGGACCTACCGGTTATGAGCCGGTGGCTCTTCCAGCTGAGCTATGGGCCCTCGATCGTTTCAAAGCATTTCAATAATATAGACAATTTGCATAGGCTGTCAAGCGGCTTAGTATTCGATAAAGCTCTTCAAGCGTTTACTCCGACTGGGATGACGAAGTTTCCTCAAAGCCTTTGCCTCAATCTGTCGAATCCTTTCCCTTGTTACATCGAAGTCCTGGCCCACTTCCTCCAACGTATGGTCGTATTTTTCGCCGATGCCAAACCTCATCCTTAATACCTTCTCCTCCCTCGGAGTCAAAGTGCCTAAAACTCCCTGCGTCTGCTCAGAAAGATTCGTGTTGATCACCGCTTCCGCTGGGGAAATTACTTGCTTATCCTCTATGAAATCCCCAAGATGACTATCCTCCTCCTCCCCAATAGGCGTCTCCAGAGATATCGGCTCCTTAGCTATCTTAAGGACCTTCCGGACCTTATCCAATGGCATATCCATCTTTTGGGCAATCTCCTCGGGTGTAGGCTCCCTTCCAATCTCCTGAACCAAATATCGCGACGTACGAATCAGTTTGTTGATGGTCTCGATCATGTGCACTGGGATACGAATTGTCCTGGCCTGATCCGCTATGGCACGGGTAATGGCCTGACGGATCCACCACGTGGCATACGTACTGAATTTGTAACCCCGTTGATATTCGAATTTATCCACGGCCTTCATCAACCCAATGTTTCCCTCTTGGATCAAATCCAGAAATTGGAGGCCTCGATTCGCGTACTTCTTTGCAATGCTTACGACTAATCTTAAATTCGCCTTCACCAGCTCGCCCTTGGCTTCATAGGTCTTTTCCTCCCCCACTCCAACCGTCCTCACCGCCTCTTTAAGGTTACCGGCGGAAAAGCCCGACTCCATTTCAGCGCGGCTCATCTTTCTCTGGAGATTTTTCATCAGCCTCCCGATTTCCAGGATATCCCCTTCTCGCAGGCCGGCCTTTGCCCGAGGCTCATCCTCTTTGATTGCCCCACTTCTCATCACCCTGAGGTATTTCTCGGCCTCTTTAAGGGAGATCCCTTTCTTCTTGCAACACCTGGCCAGTTCCCTTTCTGCCTTTTCAATGCTTGCCACGAAATTCTTCAATTTCTGGATGATCTTATTCAACTGTTCCCACCTGAGATCAACCCCCCTCAGAGTCAGAGCCAGTTCCCTTTTCCTCTCCTGTATCTGTTCCCATGTCCTCCCCCTCTCGCCCTCGCCTTTGTCCGCTTCTGATAATTCCCTTTGCAATTCCTCGATCTTTTTGTTTATCCGACCCACCCGGCCAACTAACTCCAGAACCCTCTTCCGCTGTAACTCCTCCTCTGCAGTATTGATCTCGTCCTCGTCAATATTTCGGGTAATCTCCTTAACCCCTATCTTTCCCTCCTGCAACTCCGCTCCAAGGCGAATAACCTCATTCACCGAAAGGGAACAATTAAGGATTACTTCGAGAATCTCCCTTTTCCCGTCCTCTATTCTCTTGGCGATCTCCACTTCCCCATCCCTGTTGAGAAGGGATACCGAGCCCATCTCCCGCAAATACATTCTGACGGGATCGCTGGTTCTTTCGTATGAATACAGGTCCGGCGACTGCGGTCTCCCCTCTTCATCCACCTTATCGACATCTCCGTCCCGGCTCAGCTTCAGGGCATCATCAACCACCTCGATGTCCATCTCATCGAAAATCGTCATTACTTCTTCGATCCGGTCTGAAGAAGTCATATCCTCGGGCAAATGATCGTTCACTTCATCGAACGTTAAGAATCCCCTCTCCTTTCCCAGGGAAACCAAATGTTCAAATCCCTTCGATTTTCCTCTTTTGCCCATTGGAACATCTCCCTTTGCGGAATTCGAAGTGGGAAACCGAGGTTCAGGAGTCTCAATTTTTGTACATCTCGATCAAATTCCTTTCCCGTGCCAGCAAATGCTGTCTCTTTGCCAAAAGTTCTCCCAAGAGATCGTGCTGACCCCCCTTTTCGACCTCCTTTATCCTTCTCAAGAGGGCTTCCTCATCTCTCTTCAGCCTACGCATCTTTATTTTCCGAAAACAATCCCTCAGGCTCTTCTCAAGGGAAGCCTCTTCAAAGGTTCCATCCAAAAAGGCCCATTCGGAAATCTTCCTCCTCAGCTCATCATCCTCAACGGAGGCAAGAATGTCCGGGATGGCCAGATCACCCTTCTCGAAGAAAATTTCCTTGAGGGTCTTGGCTGTCTTCCTCAATTCTTCATTCTCGAAATCCTCGATCACTCCATCCTCGGCGATTCCGGGGATCGTATGAGTAAAATGCAGCATGATCTGCAGTATCGCCTCCTCTGTCTTCGGATACATCTTCTTCTCGATTACCTGCTTCAGCTCTTCTCGCCTTCCTTCTCTCCTCTGGGAAGTGCTCCTCATGGCGTCAAGGATCACCTCCTCCTTCAAGGCCAAACTCTCGCCCAACTTTTTGACATAGGATTCCCGAATGATCCGGTTTCGAATCCTCTCAACCATGGGAAGAACCTCATCCACGGCCTTTGCCTTCCCATCAGCCGAGGCCAGATCTGATTTCGAAAGAACCCCATCGATGAAAAAGTCAAAGATGGGTATTGCCTGAGAGAGCATCTCCTGGAATTCATCCCTGTGTCCCCCTTGAAGGAAGCTATCGGGATCATGCTTCCCGGGAAGCCGGATCACGGCGCATGTAATCCCCTCATCCAAGAACAAGGGAAGGGCCCGAATGGTAGCTGCAGCTCCGGATTCATCGGAATCAAAACAGGTAATGAAACGATCTGAGCATCGTTTTAATATGCGAACGTGCTTCTCGGTCAGGGCCGTTCCCAGTGTCGCTACGGCATATTTAAACCCGAATTGGTGTAATGTCAACAGATCCATGTAGCCCTCGACGATCAGGGCCAATCCCTTTTCCCGAATGAAGCCCTTGGCCACATGCAGCCCGTAGAGGCTCTGGCCCTTTTTGAATAACGCGGACTCCGGGGAATTGAGGTACTTCGTTGCATTTTCATCTAAAGCCCTCCCTCCAAAGCCCACGATTTTTCCGTTAAGATCGAAAATGGGGAAGATAATTCTTCCCCTGAAATGATCATACCATCCTCCCGTCCTCTTAGCGATGACGAGGCCCAGTTCCTCGGCTCGTTTCAAGGAAACCCTTTTTCCCGTGAGATGATTGACCAGACCATTCCAGCCGTTGAGGGCATACCCCAATCCGTGTTCTTCAATTGTCTCCTTCCCTATACCCCTCTTCCCTAAATAATCTCGCGCCAGGGTTCCATCTCGACTGAACAATAGGTCGCGATAATAGACCATGGCCACTTGATTGACCTTATATAACTCCTCTTTCCTCTCGATCTCCCTTTTTGCCGCCGGTGAAACCCTCCTCTGGGGGATAGGCACGCCGAATTTTCTCGCCAGCACCTTAACCGCCTGAGGGAAGGGGATATTTTCGGACTTCATGACGAATCCGAAAACATCTCCACCTACCCCACATCCAAAGCAATGGAAGACTTGCTTGGCGCTACTAACCATGAAGGAAGGGGTTTTCTCGGGATGAAACGGACAGAGGGCACTGTAATTCCTTCCAGCCTTCTTCAGGGGAAGATATTCGGATATGACGTCGACGATATCAGCCCGGTTCCTGACCTCCGCTATTACATCATCGGTGATATATTCCTCCAAATCGTCCACCCCCATGATAGGGTAACGCCCTAAAGGCTAAGCATGATCACCAAAACTCCACAACGGTTACGCCCGACCTCATGAGATCCTTGGGCCCAAACCGCTTCACGCTGCGATGGTGTCTCAGGTGCTCTCCGATGGCCTCCCTCAATCTCCCCGTCCCTACCCCATGAATAACATCCACCTTTTCCAGCCTCCCCAATATAGCATCATCAATGAATTTGTCCAGCACGGGAAGCGCCTCGTCCACGGTGAGGCCTACAACATTTATCTCCGATGGAACCGCCTTTTCAGACGGCACTTCGTACTTCATCCCCTCATTTCTCACGCTAGAGGGCATGGGCTGAGGCTCAGTCCTTTCCAGATCACGAAAGGGAACATTCACCTTTAGGTTTTCGACCTGAATATCCGCTCTTTTCGACTCGGTGTATACCTTACTAACGAACCCAACCCGAGTCAGGCTCAAAACCCTTACCGAATCCCCTGCCCTTAATTCGGCAACATCTCGCCCTTTTCTTTTCTTGGTCCTGAGTTGGAGGAAAAAGCGTTTGCGCGCCTTCTTCAAATCACCCTTGGGTATCCTCTTCTCCCGGTATCCTGTCCTGCGAGCCTCTTCGGCGATCCGTTTCAAGTCCATCTCGGTCTGTTGTAAAAGAGCCCTTCCCCTCTCTTCAACTTTTTCCAGGATGTCCAGCCTCCTTTCCCTCATGCGTCCAACCACTTGGCGGAGGCGATCTCGATGTCCTTGAATCTCTTCCTTGAGGATCCCTATCTCCTCTCGTTCTTTCCTGAGCTCCTTCTGCAAGCCTTCGATACCGCGTATGGATCGGGAATCATCCCTTCCCTGGTGGGCCAGATGTTTCCCGGCCGAATCGAGAATTTCCCTTGGGAAACCTAATTTTTCAGCCACCAAGAATGCATTGCTCGAACCCGAATCCCCGTATATCAGTTCATACCTGGGCTCCAGGGTCTCAGAGTCGAAGGCAACGGAAACATTGGTCGCATCGTTGTTGAGGTAGCCATAGGCCTTGAGCTC
>CAYFXP010000171.1:0-8365 GCA_964346935.1 uncultured Syntrophobacterales bacterium | reverse complement strand
TTCCCCCCTGTCCATCTTCCCCTTAGAGGTAGAGGTCTCCGCACGAATTCCCCCCCTTAATGTCAAATGGCGCAGATGCAACTTCAAAGCCAAGTCTATTAAAGAGATTGGAGCCCGGCGGAAGCGAGTTCATACGCAGGAGGGTGATGACTTGTATGATTGGACAATTTCCTGGACTTGCCCGGCGTTAAAGAACCTCCTTCCCTTACTTCCCATAATTTCTCGCAAGATGATCGACGATGCCCCGAGCCTCTTCACTGCTGATGGGAGCCATATTCACGTTCTTCATTCTCATTACCGTCTTTTCCCATTCGGCCTTTGTCTTCTTCTTGGATTTAGGTCTTTCAATGGAATGACAGGTGCCGCATTTTCGCTCGAAGAGAAGCTGTGCATTCTTTTCTTCTCCTGCCGATACGCGTTGGGGTGAGACAAAAAACAAGGCAATACATAGAGTTGATAGGGCAACAATAGCGATTTTCATAGAGACTACCTCCCTTCAAATAAGGATTAGAGAGCATAAATCCAGTAGTCTGGCTATTCCCTTGCCAACTGCTCTGATTCAGCCTGACTGAGGATGTGCTTTGCCTCGCTGAGCTCCTTATACAATTTCTCAATTTTCGCCAAATCCCTTGCAACAAGCGCCTTCAGCAAGTCGCCCTCCAGCTCGGCAACCTCGAGCCGTTTGTAATAATCCAGGGATTCCTTGAGATGTGCCAACACAATTTTACCAGTTAAGACAGGATGATTGTTCGTAACGTTTGCGTCCTTAAACCTCAGGCCGTGCTCGAGTTCCACCTCGAGGCCCCTGCAAAAGTCATCAAGATCAATATTCATGCCCTCGACATTGAGCTCCTTGAGAATTACCTTGGCTTCTTCGGACAGGACCTTGGCCTCCCGCAACGTGGTCCAATCCCTAATATCCAATTCTCTACAGACCCTTTTGACCTCGTCAACTGTTACGTATTCTGGAAGTTCCATGACACCCTCCTTTACTGGATTAATGGGCGGAGTCAAAATCTTCAGGCTCTCAGGAGTCCCATCCTGAGCAAATAAGAATTGAAAGGTTTTCAAGAAACTTAACCAATCATTGTCTTTCCCGCAATAGGAGGATTGTATCCTCGTAAAGGAGATGGTATCGAGTAACGATTTTGGCTATAATTCTCAAGTGCTCTGGCTCTGCAGAAAATCGGATAAAGCTGTAGCTCCGATTAAAAAAATACGGAGGTATGCTCCTATGAGTCCCGCACTGGAACGGAGGGTCTTTAGGAATTTAAGCTAGGGCCTTTATATCGTGACTTCCCACGACGGAGATCGGTTGAATGGCCAGATCGCCAATACCGCCATCCAGGTTACTTCTGACCCAGCGAGAGTGGCGGTCATCATCAATAAACAGAACCTGACCCACGAGTACATCTCGAAAAGCGGGGAATTCGCCGTATCCGTGCTGGATGAATCGGCTACCATGACTTTCATCGGTCCTTTTGGCTTTAGGTCAGGGCGGGAAATCGGCAAGCTCTCCAAGGTTCAATACAAAAAGGGTTCCACCGGCTCCCCCCTGGTGACTCAACATTCCCTTTTCCGTTCTCGAGGCCAGGGTCATCGACAAGGTCAACCTGGGGACTCATACGATCTTTATCGGAGATGTCGTTAACGCTGAAGTGTTAAGGGAGGGCCATCCGCTAACTTACCGTTATTATCATGAGCACCTGAAGGGCAAAACTTCAAAACACGCCCCAATATACAATCCCGCCGAACAAACGGAAAAGGCAAGGAGTTAAGAATTCCCAGCCCCTGTGAAGCCGCGCTTCCACATCGGGGATATCCGGAGGAAGCGCCATCTTTCTCGCCAGAGGCTATTTAAACCCCCTTTGAAATTACCCTTTGTCAGATATTCAGATCCAGCTCCTATTCCCTTTGATATAAACCGGCCAAATACGTTGAGACAAAAATTAAGAGGAAGGGAAGCCATGTCCCCAAGATGCTCGCGAACATTTCAAAACTGCGCTCGATCAGGAGCGCAACGATGAGAATGTCAAGCACTATGACAACTGACACAAAAACTATTGCCGTTTGGAGAGGCGAAGTATAACGGAACCTCTTGAAATAAACGGAAGAAACAAAAGCGAAGATGACTGGAACCACAACTGCATGAATTATGAGGGCGTTGCTCAAGGAGGTAGTAGCCATCCCTATACCCATCGTTAATCCGCACAGCGCCCAACCGACAAAGGCATGTGCCAAGAGAACGAGGGAATGTTTCAACATCATTTTGTCACCTTATCAGGGAAGTTACTTCCCCTTATAACCGCCCGAAATCCTCTTCAGCCGCTTTGCGGCCCATCGGGCTTCATCCTCGAAGCCGATCTCTCGGTAGAAGCGGAGAAGCCTTCGGTAGCGATCCACGGCATCGAAGCCAATGCTGAATTGAAGCTTGCGAAGACACACCGGGCAAAGGTGAAGCGGTCTGCTATCGCTCTCCTGCAAGTGATTGGACCCATTCAGCACACACTTGAAGAATATGCAGTGCTCCAGGCAGAACATATGGGCCGTTTCGTGGACCAGTACTTTGCAACTTCGCCGCAATAGAAGCTTTCGGTAATCCTCTCCTCGCTGTTCACCGTAAAAGCCGGGATCATATCGGGCAAAGCTGAAGACCCCAACACCCTCGCGAAGGGAGGCCTGGCCGAACACGAAATTCCACGAGGGATGGGGATAGAGGTCCTCCATGGTGATCGCCAAGAGGCAAAAGGCATCGGGGGAAAGCTTCGTTTTGAGCAGCGCCAAGACATCGCCGGTCAGAATTTGCCGATTTCCCGTAAAGGGGTTTATGCGAGTCGTAAGTGTGCAGCCGGTAATAGGGAGGACAGGAAGCACCACCACATCCATTGTGAAGTAGGCGGCCGCATACTCCCTCAGGGCCTCCACGGAAGGGCTCCGATCTTCCGGAAACTCGCCCAAGGGCTGCACGTAAATCCTGTTTCGCCCTCCCGGCTTACCGGGCCTCGATTTTACGAAATCGTCGAAGGACTGGCCCGTTTCCGGAAACACTGCCAACCAGTCGCCAGGCCTGGGAACCCGTATCCGCGCAAAATCACTGCCGGGATCCAGCGCCCGCTGCAAGGTCTTCGGAAGTCCTCCGGTGGGCCCGATGGCCCGAAGGCACTGATCAAGGGTGGGCCGTTGGAATTCCATAGCCAAACACGCAATAAATACCGATAGGAGTGCAACGTGAAAAACGGTTCGCTTCATATGGCCGATCGTTTTAGCCTGAAAGGGGCACGTTTTCTACGGATGATCCCTCTTCTCATTATGGGAATTGTTATGTACTGATCGCGTAGGTCCCGTACTTGAGGGCCGCCTCAAACATCATCACGATGTTTTCAGGGGGGACTTGAGGCTGAATGTTGTGAATCTGGTTAAAGACGTAGCCACCGCCCGGGGCCAATTTCGAAACCCTTCTCTTCACCTCTTCTTCCACCTCATCGGGTGTCCCGAAAGGCAGGGTCCCCTGAGTATCGCAACCCCCACCCCAGAATGAGATATCTTTGCCAAACTCGGATTTTAATTCCTTGGGGTCCATGTCTTTTGCCGCCACCTGTAAGGGATTCAGCACGTCGACCCCCAGTTCGAGAAAGTCGGGGATAAAATTTCGGACAGACCCACACGTGTGCAACATGAGAAAGGCATCCGTTTTACCCTTGATGAACTGCCAGACCTTCTTTTGAGCCGGTTTGATAAGCTTTCGATAGGTCTCAGGGGAGACCATGGGGCCAATCTGTGTTCCCAGGTCGTCCGATGTCATTACCACTTGAACGTACGGGCCCACCTCATCCAAGATATGACCCCAGAGGGAAATCTGGTACTCAGCTATACGATGCAGAAGGGCTTCCGCGAACTTCTGGCTCACTGCCAGATCTGCAAGAAAGTTCTCAAATCCCCGCAATGTCCATGCGTGCTCGAAGACGCCCAGGCCTATCATATCGACTACTATGGCGTAATCCGTGGATTCATAGAGCCATTTCGCTCGCTGCCGAAGGCCGTCCGTATGCCCTGGATCGTCCGGGTCTGGCCATTGGTAACGATTCAGGGCGTCCAGGCTCGCCTCTCTGATAGGATAATCGACCATGTCCCAATAAAGGCTCGATGGCGGCTTTTTCCATCTGGTTCCCCAATAGTCCACGTAGGAGTTATCCGCCTCGATTTTGGGCTTAAAGCCTCTCGGTGGCTTGATACGGACGTAACGCGTGTCGATCCCGAAACGCTCAAGAATCGGCTCATCGATTTCCACGTGATCCCTCAGAAAGGTCTTCGTTTCACCTTTAAAGCCGAGCAATTCCTTCAATCTATCGTAAGCCTCGACCTCTATCCCCGTTGGTGTTCCCCCCACGTCAATGGGAACCCGGTCGGGCTCTTTATGCCTGAGCGTTGTCAGTAGCCTCTCCCTCGCATTCATGGACTCAATCCTCCTCCGTTATATCTCCAGGCCCCCAAAGACCGGCGGTAAACACCATCGGTTTACCCCTCATCCCAGGATCCTTTCACCCCATCGGTTTCTAGTCGAACGTGACGAATTGCTCTTTCTTGGCCCCGCAGATAGGGCACTCCGCGGGCACTGACCCATCAGCGACATAACCGCAGACCTCGCATGCGTAGTAGGTTGTCTCTCGCTCTTGCAGGAGATGGGCCATGGCCTCCTTGTACAGCTTGGCGTGGGTATCCTCGACGTCTCTCGACTGGCTGAAGTACAGGGATGCAGCCTTATCCCCGACCTTTTCGGTGAGCCTTATGAACCCATCGTATGCGACCCCCGCCACTTTCGTTTCGGATTCAAAGCTTTCACTCAGATTCTCCTGAGTCCCCTTTATCTCCTTCAGCAACCTCAAGGCCCGCCTACCATGGAGCCCTTCGGAGAAGGAGATGACCTCAAAGAGCTTGGCCACTTGGGGGTAGCCCTCTTCCCTCGCCTTCTCGGCAAAGACCTTGAGCCTCAACGCGGCTTTTGCCTCTCCCGTGTATGCTTGACGCAAGGCCTGTTTAATTTCCTCCATGGCATCGATCTCCTTGTATCGTTCCGCCAGCGCCGCTAATCCAGGTATACCTGTGTCTTACATTTATTGCACCTCTTCGCGCCCCTGAAGAGCTTGCGGCCACACTGAGGACACCTATAACGCCTTCCTCATCACGGATGAACTTCTCGGTTCCCGCCTCTTGCCAATGAGGGATGGCTCGGAGGATAACCTTTTTCCCAACTGGGATGGGGAAATCCTCGATCAATTGACAGGGAAAATCCCCACACTCATGACAGCCTGCGTATCCCCTTGCCTCCGTACAACCTCTGATGGGACAGTCATTACAGTAGATAAATGGCCTTTGGGACAAACAACCTTCACAGTAGATGTCTTCCGTCGAGAGGTCATCACAACCGGGGAGCGTACTCCTGTAAACACCGACGAGCCGTTCCTTAAACTTCACGTTATTGTCCCTGGTCGCATAGAGGACGGCAAAGACCCACAGTATAAGCCATAAGCCGCATGGTGCAATATGGTCCGAATTGATTTTCACCCTTTCCCTCCTTTTCCGGCACTTGCGTTATTCCCACCTCAGGTAACCCTGCCCTTTGGGCCTTTCCGGGGCGGTTCCTTCGGTTCAATGCGGAGAAATTCGTACCAATCGGCAGAGTGCACCGCTATGTCACGGATCCGGATTCCCTGGAGAACGCTGAGGGGAACGTCAACACCCGCAGTGCCGAGCGCCCAAACCCTCCGGTAGAAATCAGCAAGTCCTTTCACCTCTTTTCCCTTGACGGTAAGGATGATGTCGCCGGGCTGGATGCCCGTTCGTTCGGCGGGACCTCCTGAGGCGACCCGAATGACGAAGATGCGCCCATGTGCCTCTTCCGTATAGAGGCCCAACCATGGTCGCGGCGGCTCCCGAGAACGACCCCTGCTCTTCAGGTCGGCCAGAATCGGCTTGAGGAGATCGATGGGAACGAACATATTGCAGGGAATTGAGCCCACTCCCGAAATCGAGAACTGCGTGAAAATAGACCCGATGCCCAAGAGCTGGCCTTCAGGGCCTATCAACGCTGCTCCTCCGAAATTGGGATGAGCCGGGGCGACATATATGGCATCCTCGAGAAGATACTCCCAGTAGCCCGCAAACTCTCTGCGGGAAACGACCCGGGCGCGCTGAACCGAGTCAGATCCTCCATGGGCTGCTACCACAACTGGAACACCCTCCTCTACCTCCGACGATTGGCCCAGCTTCATGGGCACCACACCGAGGGGCTTTTCCGTCCGCAAAAGCCCAAAGCCGGTGCTGTGGTCATACCCAACAAAGGCTGCGCTGATCGGCTTGCCATCGTGACCGACTACTTCGATGGCCTCCGCTTCCAAAATGAGGTAGCCGATGGTGAGGACATGGCCATCTGAATCAATGACCACTCCACTGCCTTCCCTTTCCGTCCCGAGTATACGAGCCGTTCGCGCATCTTCCGGAACTATTGCACGTATCTTGACAACTGCCTTGAGGATCTCCTCTGCCTCCTGTTTCCCGGATGAGGGGGAGCCCAAGGCGAGCAGTAACGCGAAAATGAGTAAAAGACACCCTTTTTTCACCGGACACCTCCCATACCTCACTATAATCGTCGATGTAAAATTCTAGGCCTAACCCTGACCCCAATAGTCTCAAATACTAACCGTGTGTTACCCAAATCTCCCTTCGCTCCCTGTTCGTGTCCGTGTTTCGTGTCCGTGTCCGTGATCATTAGGACCGAAGACGGCGGACGGCAGACCGCGTTAGACGATCGTGCCCGTGATACGTGTTCGTGCTCGTGTCCGTGCTCGTGTTTCGGACCCAATCATTTGCCATTTGAACTTTGACATTTGATGTTGTTAGCTTCAGCCTCTAGCCTCATTCCTCTTTCTGCCTGCAGCACCATATTACCGCAGCCTCCTATTTTTACTCCCTACTGCTTACTATATCTTCTCAACCTTAACCTTAGCCTTAGCCTTCCAGCTTTCCCCTCTCTGGCTGCGTAGTGCAAAGGATTTTCCGTCAATCGCCCGTGACACTGCGAGGATTCCATCAAGATGGTCGCATTCGTGTTGCAACAATTCGGATAAATCCCCCTCGGCATCCAAGCTTCTCTCCTCCCAGTCAAGATCCCAATAAACGAGGCGAACTCTTTGATGGCGCAAGACCTTAACCAAAAGATCGGGAAAGCACATGCAATCATCCCAGACTTCCATCATTTCACTGCTCTTCCATTGGATTTCTGGATTGATCATCACAACGGGCTCATCGATATGCATATAGATTACCCGTTTCATGACCCCTATCTGAGGTGATGCAATGGCCCTTCCCCTCCCATAACTCTCCCTGAAATCCATCAGGGTGTCATGCAAGTCAGCAATGAGAGGTTTAATGTCCCCAATTTCCTCGTTCGTGAGCGTCGCTGCCGGCTCATACAATTGGGGATTCCCGAGGAACAATACCTGTCTCATTGCCATTTATGCCTTTTCCTCCGCTCCAATTAGAGGCAGGGCCTTATCAATTTTGAAGTACACGAGATATTTTCCCTCACGATCGTCCCCGTAGCTTTTTCTCCGGATAGCGTACAGCAGTTCGCTATCCTTCTCTTCCTTGGTCTTGGTGAGGAAAAGCCTTTTCCCGGTGAGCTTTTCCCCGGGCTCGATGAAGAGATAAGCCGCATGCGGGTTAGACTGAAGGTTTTGATGGGTCAACCGTTCGGTCATGATAAAGGCAATGGTCTCTTCATCCATGAAGTGGGGCCTCGCATAGAGCGCGGCATCCACCTTACCGGCCGAATCCGCCGTGGCCAATACCCCGTATCCCTTTACATTTTCAAAATATTCGCTCAGCTTCATTCTTACACCTCCAGCAGATTTCTTGTTGACCTCCTTCGAGATCTCGTGTATCTTAAATAAGCAAGTATAGTGGGGGATCGTTCAGTGGAAGGACAACGGACTCTGACTCCGTGAACCCAGGTTCGAATCCTGGTCCCCCAGCCATTGTAATTTCAAGCACTTAGGTCATTTGACCTGGATGCTTTTTTATTATTCTATCCGATTTGCACCCATTTTGCACCCATTTGATGCGAAAATCCCCGTCCTCTCTGCATCTTTTCAATCCTCCATATTGAATGATATAGCTATCAAGCGACAGCAGGGTCAGCGATGGCCCTGTCTTTTTTCTTGTGAATCTTGTACCACTCTGATACTATAGGTTTATGAGGACAGATTTTGATTTCTTATTCTTTTGTGCTATGAAAAACAAAAATAAAAGGGCAAGAAAAAGGGGTTAAGAGGAGGTCTGCATTAGGCCGCCTTGGGAGGGGAATCCA